>CAIJNU010000096.1 GCA_903822115.1 uncultured Candidatus Peregrinibacteria bacterium | reverse complement strand
GCGCTCGAGAGCGCCCATGCCGTTGCTTTCTGCAAAGTGCTCGCGAAACGGGAACCCGGTTCCGTCATCCTCGCCAATCTCTCGGGCAGGGGAGATAAGGACATCGATTTCGTGCAGGAGCGCTTCCCTCGTTCATGAGATGCAAGGACAAGCGCTTCTTCCCGCGTGAAAAATCCTGTACACTCCCCATCAGTTCCTTCTTTCCGTTGCAATCCTTTTCCCTTCCCGACATTTCCTTTCGTCGGTTGGGTTTACGTTTGGTCCTTCGTCCCTCGTCTTCGCTCGGGATGAAATGAAGGTCCGCATGTGAATCCAAATGAAGTGGTTGAGGATCGCAGGGAAGATTCCTCTCGCGTTTCTGCGGGAGGCCTCCCCTCCATTCTTTTATGTCCACCGTTCTTCCGAAGGACAAGTCCTACACGTTAGAGCTCGGCGATCAGCCACTCGTCATCAAGACGGGCGAGCTTGCCCAACAGGCAAACGCCTCCGTCATCTGTCAGATGGGTGATACCGTCTGCATGAGCAACTGCACCATTTCCTCGAAAGAGCGTGAAGGTGTCGATTTCCTGCCGTTGCAGGTCGTCTATCAGGAAAAGTACTACGCCGGAGGCTCCATCGCCGGCAGCCGCTTCCGCAAGCGCGAGGGGCGACCGTCCGACGATTACGTGCTCCTCGGTCGCGTCATCGATCGCGGACTTCGTCCGATGTTTCCCAAGCACCTCCATCGCGATATTCAGGTGTTCTGCACCGTCCTCAGTTACGATGCCGATCATGAGCACGATGTCGTCTCCGCCAATGCGGCGAACCTTGCCGTGGCGCTCTCCGATTGTCCCTCCGACGGTCCTCTGGGATCGGTGCGCGTCGGACTCATCGGGGGCGAATTGGTTTTGAATCCTTCCAAGGAAGCGAGGACGCGAAGTTCACTCGATCTGTTCCTCACGGCTTCGCTGGAGCGCGTCGTGATGATCGAAGCGGGAGCCGATCAAGTGCCGGAGGCGGATATCCTTCGCGCCGTGGAGTTCGGCAAGAAGTGGGCGCAGAAGATCGCGCGCTTCTTCGCGGATATCCAGAAGGAGATCGGGAAGAAGAAATTCGAACTTGCACCCGCTTTCATGCACGATGAAGCTTTCAATTTCCTGAAGGAATGGGCGCTCCCCACGATCACACAGGCGATCAAGGCGCCGCTGGCCAAGAATGAGCGCCGGGCGATCTTCAACGGTTTGATGGATCAGTCGGCGGAGAAATTGAAGGAGAAGTTCGCAATCCCATCGCCCGCCTCGGATGAGCAGACGCTCCTCCTAAAGAACGGTGCGATCTTCATCGACAAGATCATGAAGGCGGAGATGCGACGCATGGTTCTCGAAGAAGCGACGCGCATGAGCGGTCGCAAGGTGGATCAAATCCGTCCGCTCTCGGCCATTATCGATGTCCTGCCGAGTCGCGTTCACGGTTCCGCTCTCTTCGAGCGCGGCGAGACACAGGGCCTCACGACCTGCACGCTCGGTGCGCCGGGCGACAAACAGATCGTCGAAGGCATGGAAGGGGAGCACAAACTGCGGTACTTCCACCACTACAACTTTCCACCGTTCTCCGTCGGCGAGACCAGCAATCGTTTGTTTGTCGGTAATCGCGAAATCGGCCACGGCAATCTCGCGCAGCGCGCACTCGAGCCGGTGCTGCCGAAGGAGGAAGATTTCCCCTACACCATTCGCACCGTCACCGAGATTCTCTCTTCCAATGGTTCCTCTTCCATGGCCGCGACGTGCGGCTCCACACTCGCGTTGATGGCGGCCGGCGTGCCGATCTCTTCGCCCGTTTCCGCGATTGCCCTCGGACTCATTTCCGATGAACCGAAGGGGAAGTATGTGATCCTGACCGATTTGCAGGATGAGGAAGACTTCGGCGGCGACATGGACTTCAAGGTGACGGGTACGTCCAAGGGCGTCACGGCCATCCAGATGGACATCAAGATCAAGGGTCTTCCGGATGCCGTATTCGCGGAAGCATTCGAGCGCGCAAAAGTCGGGCGAGAAGAGGTGATGAAGGTCATGCTCAAGGCCATCCCGGAGCCTCGTAAGGAGCTCTCGCCGTTCGCGCCGAGAATCGAGACGATCCAAATCAATCCCGAAGACATCCGTCTCGTCATTGGAAAGGGCGGAGAGATGATTCAGAAGATCACGGGCGAGCTCGGTGTCGAAATCGACATCGAGGACAGTGGTTTGATATTCGTCACGTCGACGAACGGTGAGGCGATGCAGAAGGCGAAGGACTGGATCGCCGGCATCGTCGCGAAGCCGGAGGTCGGCAAGTCCTACAAGGGCAAAGTGACGCGCATCATCCCCGGCGTCGGTGCCATCTTCGAATTCCTTCCCGGCAAGGACGGCATGATCCACATCTCAGAACTCCAGTGGACGCGCACGGAGAACGTCGAGGACGTGCTCAAGGCGGGGCAGGAGACCGAGGCGAAGGTTATCGAGTACGATGCCCAAGAGGGCAAGACGCGTCTCTCGCTTCGACAGATGACGCCTCCACCCGAAGGCTTTGTGCCTCGACCGCCCTCAGGCCCTCGTCCCGGAGGATTTGGCGGAAGGCCCGGTGGACACAGAGGACCGCCGCGGCGCTGATCACTTCTTCGTATCTATTGCGGGCGCGGTTTCCTTCTTCTCAGAAGGGGCCGCGCTTTCCGCAGGTTCCTTCTTCGGTTTCGCGGCGTGTTTCGCGTTGTCGGTCTTGTAGAATCCGCTTCCCTTGAACTGGATCGCCGGGGGAGTGAGGAGTTTTTCCGTGCGCTTCGATCCGCACTTGGGGCATGGCGGAAGGATCTTCTGCCCGAAAGGACGAGAAGCCTCGAAGACCTTCGAACACTTGCGACATTGGAAATCGAACGTCGGCATGCGCGGATTCTACATCATTTCCTGTCGAGGATGCCGATCTCCTCCAGCCCCTTCCTCGCGAGTTTCGCTATGCCCCAGATTCCCAAGCCGATCGCGCCCCCAAGAATACCCACTCCCAACAGGGAATGGCCGTGCAGGAGGGGGGTTGGGCTCGCGATGGCATGCTCGGCGAAGGCAATCGGATTCTCATTCATGCCTTCACTCTACATCTTTCATCGATTCTCACCTTCAAATCGCCGAGTTTCTCGATGTCGTCTTGCATTGGATGGGGAGGAAGGTGTAAAACACTCGCGCTTTTCGCATGAAATGCGAAAGTTCCCGTTCTTTCTTTCATTCGAAATGACCGCCCATAACCAAGGCGGTCGTTTTTTATTGTGGGCCTAGGGGAGAAACCACTCTTCTCTTTCTTTCTCAGCGCGAGGTTTCCGCCTTTTTCTCAGGACAAGGTTTGCCCTTCTTTCTCAGGGCGAGGGTTTCGCCTTTCTTTCTCAAGGCAAGAAAGAAAGGCGGAAAGAAAGTGC
>CAIJNU010000095.1 GCA_903822115.1 uncultured Candidatus Peregrinibacteria bacterium | reverse complement strand
TTCAATCCTGACTTTTTGGGAGATGGTGGCTATATTGTTTACCGTACCGGGCGGCGAGTGGAAGGGACGGGGCTCCGGAATGGAGAGAGGTCGAGGGCGATGGAATAGACTTAGCCCCCGCGAGGAGCGGCCTGAAGTAGTGGCTCGTCACCGTGTAGGGGTTGTGTGGGATTTGCGAATCCTGCGAAGAGACGGAGGATGTCGTCAGCGACGAAGCTTCACTTGAGATTTCAAGGTCAACCATGAACGTAGACGAAATAGATGACGATGAAGACTGGGCTAGAGGCGTCGAGGATGTCGTGGGATCGATGATGAGTGTCCCCGTCAGGGATTTTGACGTGATCGAACCGTAATCATACTTGCCGAAGTCCTGCTTCGGAGAGATCACGAAATCGATGCTGGCGCCTGGCTGAATGAGAGAACTGTAGAGGGTCTCTCCGCTGCCGTCTTTGATGTTATCTGATTGGAGAATTTGCGCTGTAGATCGATCGTTAATCCATGTGATGGTTTGTCCCGGGTGAGCGTGCGCGGCTGCGGGACTCGCTCCACTCTCCGTGAGGTGAATCTCCATTCGATCCGCAGGGCTGCTGGAAGTACTCGTTGTGACATCGCCCCTCACATCCAACATGCCCCGCGTGTAGAGAATGCCGACGAGAATTACGACGAGGATCCCGAGCACTGCCGCGGGCATGCGTGACACCGTCACGTTCTTGCTCACGGGAATCCGGGTGGACGATCTGCCTCCGATGGGTACGCTGCGCGGCACATTCGCATCGTCATTCGTGGCATGCCATGAAGGATGGAAGTCGTTCACGAGAAGGGGTGGAAGGAAACGGATCGCTGACGGCGCAGTGCGTAGAAGGTTCCGGCAATGGCGGACGCGAGGAGGATCAGAGAGAACACGGTCGAGAGGCCCGATTGACCCGGGACTTCTTCTGCAGCGGATCTGTGAGTCCCTTCCAATGGATTGCTGATAGATGGCGTGAGAGATGCGATGAACGGAGCGGAGGATGACAGCGGATCGCCGACCGTCACCGCCACTTCCTGACTGAACGCGGTTTCATCGCCGTTGGCATTTACGCCGCGGATTGCGACGTAGTACGCGATTCCTTTGGGGAGAGGTGCGAGCGTCATGCTCGTCTGATCTTTGGGGACGCTTCTGCGCTGAATGTAGGTGCCGGAGACTGTGCTGTAGTAGACGTTGTAGCCGGCTATGTCGGAGGCGGGGAGAACATCCCAGGAGAGGTATACGGAAGTATCATCGGTAGTGATCTTCAGGTTTTGAGGCTGGAGTTGAGCGAACATTCCTGAATCAAAAATTCCCGACTGAAGTGTCGAACCCGTAGCAGAGTTGATTGGTGAAGGAGCGCTGCTCGAGGGAGAGGGTGAAGGAGAAGCGCTTGCGATATTTACGGCGAGAAGGCCGAGACTCTGTGCGACAATACTCGACTGCATGTCGGTTCCAAAGACCGCTGTGCGGTTGGCATCACCATCATTTTGATTGAATGTAACGATGGACTTCCCGATTGCACCTGAGCTAAGAATTTTAAAGCTGATCTCTGCAACGCGAATGGTGCTCTGCAAGTTTCCTCCGTCTTGAGTGACGACGATCGGCATTACGAGCGTTCCATTCACATTGTCGAAGGTGCTTCCGGAAGAAGTGTCGTTGGCAAAGCCCTGCTCGAGAGTGACCGAACCTCCTGTCAGAAGAATCGGATCGTACTGTAGCGATACCAGCATTTTCTTGATGGGGAGCTGTAGCGGGTTTTGAAGGACGACGTCCATATCGAGTGTGTCTCCGATTTGCAAGTTCGGAGTCTGCGCCATACTGGGAGAGAGAACATCAAAAGTAGGACAGTCCGCTTGTGCATCAGTCGTGCAGTGCGGCTGCAGCATCAGAAGAACAGATCCGCTGCCTCCCGCATTCGTTGACCCACTTCCCGAGGAAGGAGATACAACGGAAGAAGAATCGTTTGAGTTTTTTTTGGCAGAATTTTTCGAGCTTTGCTTCTTCTTTGTCGTTGGCGCACTCGTGTCGGATGTCACGGGAGTAGTCGTGGTGGAATCAAACGGTATGAGAGCCTCAGTATTCTGGTCACTCGAAGCCGAGGAACCTTTCGCAAGAGAAGAAGCTGGCAATAGGACGATTGTCACTATGAGGAGTGCAAGCAGCACGAGAGAATGCCGGTGAGGAGATGAGAAACAATTCATGTTATGGCGTCGCAAGTCGGTCAAGAATGACAATGGCATCGCTTACCGTCAGTTGCCCGTTGTGATCGGGGTCTGTGGCGAGTGCTTGTTCGGTAATCTTCCTTGTCCCCTGGATCATTTGAAGAATATTCATTTCGTCTTGCAACGTGACCTTTCCGTCTCCGTCAATGTCTCCGTCCAGAGGGAGTTGCTGCAGGAGATTTGCTTGCTGCGCCTCCGTGTGCAAAACGGGTTTCACGTCTCCTGCCGACTGGATTCCGATCAGGAATGATCCGACGATACACATTGTCGCGAAGGCAACGAGTTGGAGATTTCTGCGGCAGATGAGTGTGTTGATCTTTGTGTGCATTTCTCACTAGTATAGGCCATTTTTCACTTCTTCTCAATTCATAGAAAATTGACTGATACACTGGAATCTAGTGAAATGCATTATTCTGGAAATGCAGTATTTGGCTTCCTTTCTCAAATCGCACGCCTTCAAGGCATCTGCTAGAGTAAACGTCTCCTATGCTTGGGTCATTGCATTACTTCACAGGGGAGAACACCTTTGCCATCAGGGAGGAGAAACGCAAGTGGATGGAACAGTTCAGTTTGAGACATGACGAATCGAATCTCGTTGTTTTGGACGGGTCGACGCTTCGTTTCCGCGAGCTGCTCGATCAGGTTTCCATTGCACCATTCTTGGCTCTCAAGAGGCTCTTTATCATCGAGGGGACACCGAATTTCGAAAAGGAGGATATTGAGCTTCTGCCATCCGCACTCCATCCGGATTCCGTTGTTGTCGTGATTGATCCCACGCCTGACAAGCGTCTTTCGGCCGTGAAGACATTTCAAAAGATTGCCGATGTCAAAAACTTCCCCGTTCTCCACGGCAGTTCCCTCAAAGCGTGGATGGCGCAGAAAGCGGCAGAGTGGGGTGCTTCATTCGTCTTTCAGAGCGAGGAAGCACTTCTGCAGCTCACCGGATCGGATCAGGATCTGCTTTCGAAAGAAATTGAGAAGCAGTGTCTCTTCACAGGTACGAGTGGCATCACGGCTGAGAGCATTTCCCAACTCGCCGTTCCGTCAATTGAGCAGGAAGTGTGGCACCTCACCTCGCTCCTCGCGTCAGGCAAGAAGAAAGAGAGTTTTGCGTACCTTGAGCTTCTCCTCGAGAGGGGCGAGGAGCCCATGAGTCTCTGGAATATTCTCCTCTGGATGCTGAGAGCGATGGTATCCGTGTCGGCGGCGTGTCAGGAGGGGCAGAGACAGCCCGCACGCATCGCCGCGATGTTCAAGATATCTCCCACGGTCGCGAGAAATCTTCTTCCGCTTGCAGGATCGCTCTCTCTCGAGGCTCTGCATGATCTCGTCGCTTGGGCGGCGGAATGCGATGTGGGATTCAAGACCGGAGCACTGCGTTACTCGCGGGAAGCGCCGCAGGAAATGATCGCGATTCTTGAATGCTTCGTCGCACGCGTCTGCGATCTCGGGAGCGTGCGCGTCTGATTCATTGCTGTCCGTCTGTGTGCTCGATCTCCTGAAGGATGTTTTCCGCTTTGCGTTCTTCCTCTGCTTTATGTGCCTGTTCCGCACTCTGACGGTTCTGTCGTTTTGCCTGCCTCTCCTCCTCGGCCTTTCGGATGAATTCGGTCTGTCCGAGTTTCTCCATCTCGTGAGAGTATTTCTCATCGATCGCCTTCAGCTGCTTCTTCTCATTATCCAGAATATCCTTCAAACTTGCGAGTTGTTCCGGCGTCATGATCGGTAAGATATTCATCCAGTACTGACGCTCTTCGTCATTCATGCTCTCCGACCCCTTGATAAGTGCGACGAGTTCCGGAAACTTCTGCGAAACAACATCTGTGGTCTTCGCGGGGGCGGGAGGGTTGCCGGTAGCCGGAGAGCCGCTGGGCGGCGGAGAACTTGGATCTGCCATCTTTAAAGTGACGGAGCTATCCTAGCTGCGAACGGAAAAACCACAAGCATCGATCAGGCGACTCCAAGGATTTCGTAGCGGATCAAGCCCGAAGGGGAAACGATTTCGATCACGTCGCCCTTGCACTTCTGCAGGAGTGCTTTGCCAATGGGGGATTCGTTGCTGATCTTGTGGTCCAGAGGATTGGCTTCTGTGGAACCGACAATCGTGTATCGCTCGGCTTCATCCCCATCCGTTTTGTTCTGCAGCGTCACGGTCGATCCAATATCGATTTCTTTGCTGTGACGAGCATCCGGCTTCTTCTCGGAAATAATTTTCGCGTTCTTGATCTTCTGCTCAAGCTCCAAGATACGCCCTTCGACAAAGGCTTGTTCGTTCTTCGCTTCCTCGTACTCGGAGTTCTCGGAGAGATCACCATAGGAGATAGCCTCCTTGAGACGCTGTGCGACTTCTTGTCGGCGAACGGTCTTGAGTTCATCCAACTCCTCGACCAATTTCTTCAAACCCTCCTTCGTGACGAGGGTCTGATCATCGCCTCCGATGAATCCGGTTGATCCGCCGGTTGCCTGATCGTCATCGCTGATGAAATCGTCTGCCATGTCGAATGGGGTATGGAAGTGTTGGGAATTGTACGGGAAAGCACCTGCTTGGCAAGCGCAAGAATCTCATTCTTGCCTTCCTCAAGCGCCGGAGTCCCTGAGGAGATCGGGCCAACGCATACACGGCAGCGCGTCAATCTGCTCTACCGAAAGCGCTTCGGTGAGACGTTTGACGAGTTGAACATTCGTGACGAGCGACACGCCGTGATCCGTGGCGAGGCGGCGGATAAAGTATCCGTCCGTTCGCTCGACATTGCTGGTGTGCGTTGGGATGTCGATGACGAGATCGATGCGACGTTGCTCGAGATACTCGCGGATGTTCGGACTGCGCGGCTCCGAAACCTTATGGAGGAGTGCCGAGGGAACGCCGCGAGTTTGGAGAAATTCGTGCGTGCGTTCGGTGGCGAAGAAGGTGAAGCCAATCTCGTGCAGTTTCCGAATGGTCGGGAGTAGTTCCAGCTTGTCCTCGAGGTGTCCGATCGTAACGAGAATGTTCTTCTTCGGCATATGAAAACCAACGGCCAGCATGGCTACGAGCAGCGCCTGTTCGGCGTTCATGCCGAAGCACGCAACTTCACCGGTACTCGCCATCTCCACTCCGAGGCGTGGATCCGCTCCCCGTAAGCGCCCAAAACTGAACTGCGCAGCCTTCACGGCTACGTGGTCGAGATCGATTGTCTTGTAGTGGGGTCCGACGGGAGCCTTGCCTAGCAGAGCCTGCGCAGCGAGGACGGCAAAGTTCACTCCCGTCACTTTGCTCGCAAAGGGGAAGCTGCGGCTGGCGCGCACATTGCACTCGATGACTTTGAGGCGATTGTCTTTCGCGAGGAATTGAATGTTGAAAGGGCCGGAGATCTGCAATCCTTTCACGATCTTCTTCACGATCACTTTCAGCTGCCGAAGCGTAGCGAGATTGACGCGCTGCGGGGGGAGCACCATCGTGGCGTCGCCGGAATGCACTCCCGCGTTCTCGATATGTTCGGAAATGGCATAGAGGAGAAGTGTGCCGTCCTGTGCCACGCCGTCGAATTCGATCTCCTTCGCTCCCAACTCGAACTTGGAGATGACGACGGGTGCGTCCTTTGAGACCAACGATGCCTGCTCCAAGAAGTCCACGAGATCGTCTCCGGAATGCACGACGGCCATCGCAGCTCCGGAGAGCACGTAACTCGGTCGTACGATGACGGGGTAACCGACGTCGGCGCAGAACGACTTCGCCGTATCCAAATCCGCAAATTCCTTCCACTCCGGTTGATCAACTTTGAGTTCGTCCAAGAATTGACCGAACTTGTGGCGATCCTCAGCGCGATCGATGCTCACAGGCGACGTGCCGAGAATGGGAATGGAGTGCAGTGCCAACTTGCGGGAGAGAGAATTTGGGATCTGTCCCCCCATGGAAACGACAATGCCCTGAGGATTCATGAACGTGATGATGTCGCGAACGCGTTCCTCGGTGAGCTCTTCGAAGAAGAGTGTGTCGCATTCGTCGTAATCCGTGCTCACCGTCTCCGGATTGCTGTTGATCATCGCGACGGAAAAGCCTTGCCTCTGCAGCTCATGCACCGTCTGCACGCAGCACCAGTCGAATTCCACGGATGATCCGATGGAATAGGGGCCTCCTCCCAAGACGATCGTGCGCGGCTTTCCGCCATTCTCGAATCGCACGTCATGTTCCGTTCCGTGATACGTGAGGTAGAGGTAGTTCGTCTGTGCCGGGAATTCTCCCCCGAGCGTGTCGATCTGCTTCACGAACGGAACGATCCGTGCATCGATACGTTGCTGGCGTACCTGCTCCGTTTTGCTGTCGCGTATTTTCGCAATACCGCTATCGGAGAATCCCGCCCTCTTCGCCTCGCGCAGCAACGCATCCGGAAGCATCAAGGCTTTCGTTTGGAAGAGATCCTGTGCGATGCGGCCGCAGTACTGAATGCGCTCGAGAAACCATCGATCGATGCCCGTGGCGATGTTCACCTCATCGACACTCCATTCGGTTTGGAGCGCTTGCGCGACGGCGAAGATGCGACGGGGGGTGGGGCGCTTGAGTTCCTTCATGAGATCTTCGGTGTGGATGGAGAAGGGGTAGAGCCCTTCTTCCGCGATGTTCAACATGCGAATTGCTTTCTGAAGCGCCTCCTCAAATGTTCTGCCTAGAGCCATAACCTCCCCGACGGATTTCATCTCGCTTGTGACCTGTTCCGAGACGAAGCGAAACTTCTGGAGATCCCAACGCGGCACCTTCACGGCAACGTAGTCGAGTGAAGGCTCGAAGTCGGCGCAGGTGACTTTGGTGATGGCATTGCGCAATTGCGGCAAACTGAATCCGAGTGCCAGCTTCGCCGCAACGAACGCCAGCGGATACCCCGTCGCCTTCGAAGCAAGCGCGGAGCTGCGACTGAGGCGCGCGTTCACTTCGATGACCCGGTACTCGCGGGAACGCGGATCGAGCGCGTACTGGATGTTGCACTCGCCCACGATTTTCAAATGGCGGATGACTTTAATGGCGATCGATCGCAGCATCTGGTACTCCGTGTTGTCGAGGGTTTGGCTGGGGGCGATGACAATGGATTCACCGGTGTGGATGCCGAGCGGATCCACGTTTTCCATGTTGCAGACCGTGATGCAGTTGTCCTGACGATCGCGTACGACTTCGTACTCGATCTCTTTCCAACCGGTCAGATCTTCCTCCACGAGTACCTGCGGCGACTCCACGAAAGCAACCTTGATGAGATCGGTCAATTCCTGCTCGTTCATGGCGCGTCCGCTCCCTTTCCCTCCGAGTGCAAATGCGCCTCGCACGATGACAGGGAAGCCAATTTCCTGCGCGGCTTTGATTGCTTCCGGTACATTCACACAGGCGAAGGACTTCGGAACGTTCACATCAATCGTCCGCAGTTCCGCGTTGAAGAGCGCGCGGTCCTCTGTGGTGCGAATGCTCTCCACGGGCGTTCCGAGCACGCGGATGTTGTACTTCTCAAGGACACCTAGATCATGCAGCTTCAAACCGCAGTTGAGGGCGGTCTGTCCTCCGAAGCTCAGTGCAATGGCATCGGGGCGTTCCTTCTCGATTACGCGTTCGACGAACGGCGGCATAACCGGCACGAAGTAGACTGCATCGGCAAGCCCCCAGCTCGTTTGATTCGTTGCAATGTTGGGATTGATGAGGACGATGCGCTTTCCTTCTTCCTTGAACGCCTTAATGGCTTGGCTCCCTGAATAATCAAATTCTCCGGCTTCGCCGATCTTCAGCGCGCCGGAACCGAGTAGGAGGATTGTCTCTGCAGAGGAAACATCCTCCCCGTGCCCGCAGCAGGCACGACGGAGCCAATATCCATCGCGTTACTCATGTCTGACGAAGCCTACGCGAACTCACAGGGTCGATCAAGGGTCGACTTCACTCAGGTTCGGTGGCTCATTTTCTGCTTCAAATGCGCGACGCGATGGTGATCGTTCGTTCGCGTGTCGAAGAATTCTATGAGCAGAGCTCCGGCGATAATGAACAATCCGCCGATGATTTGAAATCCGTGAATCGATTCATTGAGGAACCACGATGAGAAGAGAATGGACGACACGATCGAGATGTTGGACGTCAGGGACATGACGGCCACTGGGAGTTTTTCAAGAGCTTCGTAGAAGCAAAAGAGGTTGATGGTACGCGAGATGAGAGCGAATCCGACGAGAATGGGAAGGAGTGTGATGGGGAACGCAACGATTTGTGCCACGACGAATGCGGGTGCAAATGTGGCGGCGATCGTGCAGCCGATGATGGCGACAAACGATCGGCCGAGCACAATGGTATGCACGTTGAGATCGATGAGGTACTTCCGGAAGATCACATCGCCGATGGCGAAAGAAATTCCCGAAACGATGAGGGCGATGTCGCCGATTTGAAGCGAGAAAAAAGATGTGAAGCCGTGCAGCGCGACGCTGACGAGTCCAATGATGATCAGGAGTACAGAAAGTACGTGCAAACGGTCGAGTTTTTCTCGCAGGAGAACTGCCGCGAAGAGCAGAAGGAAGAGCATCTCCGTGTTGCCGTAGAGGATGGCGGAGACGGCAGACGAGCGATGCAATCCGTAGAAAAGGAGGAAGGGGGCGATGACGCTGTTGAAGATCCCGACGGCAATGAGAGGGAAGTATTTTCGAACGGGAAGCACGCGCAACTCTCCGAGGATCGGCATAATTCCAAACGAGATGAATATGAAGAAGGTCGTTAGCACTTCACTCAGAAATACGAGTGAAAGGGGAGAGAGGGCGCCCGTGAGTACCTTTGCGAAAGCGCTGTAAGTCGCGCTGGAAATGATCATGAAGATGAGCGTGATCCAGCCAATTGCTTCACTGGATAAGGCGAATCCACTTATCTTCGTCGTTCTGCTTCCAATTAATTGCTGTGTGTTCACAATATTATTATACAACAAATGAATATAAATGTCATCAATCCTAAATAGCGAAGATTTCGCAATCTTTGCTGATTCCTAGGCACTATACGATTGAGCCCTCGGGCTCTAGGATGATGTCCATGGCCATCAAGCGTCAGCGCAATATCTTCGATCCACTGTCCGGCGACACGTTTAAGCTTAGTCGCTCAAAGTTGGAACTCTTCGTGCGCTGCCCGCGATGCTTCTACCTCGACCGACGGCTCGGAATCAGCCAGCCGTCCATACCGGCGTTCACACTCAATACCGCGGTCGATGTTCTTCTCAAAAAGGAGTTTGATCACTGCAGGAGGGAAGGGGAGCCTCACCCCATCATGCGCAAGTTCGGTATTGAAATGGTGCCGTTTCGTCATCCTTCCCTCGATGAGTGGCGTGACAATCGCAAGGGTATTCAATATCTGCATCCCAAAACTTCATTTCTCGTTTTCGGTGCCATTGATGATCTGTGGGTGGATACAGAGGGTCGATTGAGTGTCGTCGATTACAAGTCCACAAGCATCGATGCGGAAGTCTCGCTCGACGGCCCTTGGAAGGACGCATACAAGCGGCAAGTGGAGGTGTACCAGTGGTTGTTTGCTCAAAACGGATTCGACGTCAGCAGCACGGCGTACTTCGTCTACGTGAATGCCGACAAGGCGCGCGAGCGTTTCGACGGCAGGTTGGAATTCTCCACGAGGATTCTTCCCTACGATGGAGACTTTTCTTGGGTTGATGAAGCACTCACGGAAGCGCACATCTGTCTCATGCGTGAGTCTCTTCCTCTCGCTCATCCCGACTGCGAGTGGTGTCAGTATCGAAGGGCGACAAAAGAAGTGGAATGAAATGTCGAACGAGCTTGGCTCCGCTGCGCTACGCCGCGGCTTCCTGCATGATTCCCAAAGAGCATTTTCGATGAACAATCCCGGCGCAGCTTCGATCATAATCGAAGCGAAGACGGATGGCGGAGAGGGGGGGATTTGAACCCCCGATACGAGTTTAATCCCGTATACCACATTAGCAGTGTGGCGCTTTCGACCACTCAGCCACCTCTCCGCGCGTAATGAAGTATACGGAAGAGAAGAGCGCCTCGCCAGCCGGTCTATGCCTTCACCGCTCCGCCGTTTGGATCCCCTGCGGTTTGCCGTCCGTCGTCAATACTTCTAGAGAACCGTGGTTTTGGTTGAACGTCTTCTCGATGACATCGAGCATGCGCTCGCTCACGATGATGCACCCCATGCTGCGGTAACGATCGTCTTTTGCGAGCATCGCATCGGCATAAGCGTGACCGTGGATGCCGTACGAGGTGGGGCCGTCTGAATCTGAGAGGCGAAAGAATCTCCCGGTCGATCCGAACGTGATGTGATCCCCTTTGATTTCTTCGGAATCGGCGTGCCACTCTGTTTCGGGAGTGGATGCGTCGTATGTGAGTCCGAGGTAATGAACTCTCTTCCGCTGACCGGTGACGACGGGGAAAGAAGTATAAGAAGCGTTTTCATGCATCAAGTATCCGATGTTCTGTTTCGTGTCGACAATAAATTTGTCTCCCGCTTGTGGCACCCACGTGCCAAGTGACAGTGCTGATCCGGACGCGAATGACGTCGAGAGAAAGATAGAAAGGCCGACGGAGAGAATCTTCAAAAACAAAGCGCGCTATTCTATGGTCGATGTCAAAGAAGTCAACATGAGTTGACGTAAAGTTTCAAAACTCAGAACAACTATTGTGTACGCAGTATATCGCAAGCTCTTGGCTTAAACTTCCGCTTGATCCAAATCGGCTTCCCAGAGACAATCTCCCTGGTGAACGATCCCAACCCCCTCCATTTGCCGGTTCTTCTCGGGGATCATCCCGGAGACTCGATTCTCAGTATTTTGAAGCCATCTTCCGGTGAAATTGTTCTTGATGCCACCGTGGGACTTGGAGGCCACAGTGAGGCGTTCCTGAAGGCGGTGGGGGAGAGGGGGCGTTTGTTTGCGATAGACGCGGACGGAGACAATCTCGCGTTGGCGAAGCGGCGCCTCGGCAAGTGGGAGCGACAGTGCACGTTCATTCACGACAACTTCCGGAATATCTCTCGCATGGAATTGCCGATGTTTGATGTGATTTTCGCTGATCTCGGCATGAGCTCCCAGCATGTGGATGACCCGGGGAGGGGATTTTCATTTCGTGCTGACGGGCCTCTGGATCTTCGTTTCGATCGGACGAGGGGTACGAACGCGTCAACACTTCTCAGAGCTGCAACGGAGGATGAGCTAAAAATAATCTTCAGACGTTACGGCGAACTTTCTCAGGCGCATCGACTCGCATCTGCGATTTTTCGGGAAGCACGTCATCAAAGTGCGACGCTGGAAACGACGACGGGATTACGCGGACTCGTCGAAGCGACATTCGGCTATCGCGCCCCTTCTCTCTTGCCGCAAATCTTTCAAGCTCTGCGCATCGCGGTGAATGACGAAATGGGCGCACTCGAGGAATTTCTGCAATCGGTGCGACCACTGCTCGCGCCGGGAGGGAGGCTCGGCATCATAAGTTTCCATTCTCTCGAGGACAGGTGCGTGAAGGAAACATTCCGCACGTGGACTACTCCGGAGAAGGATCCGCGCACGGGGGCAGTTTCGAAGGAAGCGTCATTCGAACTTCTGACGCGAAAGCCTATTGGTGCTTCGCCGGAAGAAGTGGCAAGTAATCCGCGTGCGCGCAGCGCGAAATTTCGCGCTGTCAGGTGTCGTGAGATCACAGCATGAACGCATTGGCTGTCACCTGATCTCGCTGTTCGTCTCTGCTACCCTTTTGGTGTTCATCCATGACGACTCGCAGCGCATCATCGGGAATGCCTCGGAGACTTTCTCTCGGCAGACTCGTCACGCAGAGCACGGCGCTTCTCATGATTTGCATTGGCTCGCTCATCCTCATTCTCGCGCTCCTGATTCTCTTCCATGAGAATGCAACGGCCACGAAAGGGTACGAATTGCGCGGACTGGAACGCGAGCGGACGATGCTGCTTCTGGAGCAAGAGGTGCTCAACATGCAAATTGCCGACGCTCAAGCGCTTGATCGTCTCAAGGATGATCCGATCATTACGGGCATGACGGTCGCGGCAAATGCGCGCTACGTCGCACCGTTGGCTTCGAGCGGATCTACGAACCTTTAGATGACTCTCAACTGAATGGAGTTCACGCTCGCCTTATCGGCTTGCGTATCCGAAACGACTACGACGTGTTGCTCCGGCTTCAGAAACCCCAGACGCACCCCTTCCTGCATTGCGGCCTTCAGCGTAGTTTCGGGATTGGAATCGAAGGGAATGCAGATGGGAAGAACGCCGTACGAGAGCTGCAGCATGTGCTGAATATTCGGCGAAGAGGTGAAAGCCAATATCGGAACTTGTGGACGGAAGCGCGAGACTTCGAGCGCGGTCTTCCCCGAAAGCGTGATGACGAGGAGTGCATCGGCCTGCGTCGCATCCGCCAGCGTAACGGCTGCGAGTGCGCGTGCGGATCGAACATCGGATGACAGGGAGCTTTCCTTTGGTCTTCGATCTGCGAGATGTTCCTCCGTTGCGCGAAGGACGGAATCCATCGCTTTCACGGACTCGAGTGGAAATGCGCCACTGGCGGTCTCACCCGAGAGCATCGTTGCGTCTGTCTGCGTCATCGCCGCATGAGCGATGTCGGTCGCCTCGGCACGTGTGGGCATAGGCGAGTCGATCATGCTCTCGAGCATATGCGTGGCGACGATAACGGGCTTCCCCGCCTCGCGTGCAAGACGAACGATGTCGTCTTGAATGACGGGAACCATTTCGAAGGGGACTTCCACGCCCAGATCACCGCGAGCCACCATCAAAGCATCGGACACCGCGACAATGTCGCGAAGGTTGTGAACCGCCTGACGCGTCTCGATCTTCGAGATGAGATTGATGTGCGCCCCCTGTTCCAGAAGATACGCTCGCACCTCCTCTACCTCTTTGGCTTCGCGAACGAAGGAGAGAGCAAGGAAATCCACGTTCTCCTTTGCGGCGAACGCAATGTCCCTCCAGTCATCGGGCGTGAGAGACGGCATCGAGAGATTCACTCCGGGGAGATTGACGTGCCTTCTTGAGCCGATGGAGCCTTCTTCCTGCGCGCGCGCGACAACGGATCCGTCGTCCTTAACGGAGACGAGATCGAAGCGGAGAATGCCGTTATCGATGAGGATGCACTCCGCCTCTCGCGCGTCCTGCGCGAAATAGTCGTGGTCCACGCGGATCACTTTGCGTTTCTCGCCTTTCACTTCATGAGGAGAGAAAACAATTTCTTCCCCCTTTGCCACATTAATTTTCTCTGCGACATCCCCCGTGCGGATCTCCGCGCCTTTCGTATCGAGCAGGATTCCTACGCACGTCTGGGGTCCGTTTTCTTTACGCAGATCTTCATTGATGCCTTTGATCTTGGCGATTACTGCAAGATGTTCCGCGAGCGTTCCATGCGAAAGATTGATGCGTGCAATGTTCATCCCCGCATGCGCGAGAGCAAGGATCTGATCCTTAGTACGAGAGGAAGGGCCGAGCGTGCAGACGATTTTTGTGAAGCGCATACGAAGAACTTACGTACATATTATAGCACGAATCTCTTGATGACGGTACCAGGAAGAGCGCAACAAAAGCGTGAGGACTTTGCTACCACTCAATATGTGTGCAGAGGCGAGAGAGCTCTCTATCAATATTATTCCAATTCTGTTGGCATAGTTGGTTGTCTCTTCGAAAACGGGGGAAAAATACTTCTCACTAAACGAGATACAACTTGAATCGCATTAGCTAAGATTTCTCTCCTTATTGCTTCTCTATCTCTCCGTAGCTCATGCTCCCAGGTCTCATAACCATTTCCTGGAGATTCGTGCCTACTTCTACCGCGATTCGCATTGGATTGGGGAGTGTACATAATTATACAATAAACAATTACAGTGACTTATGCAAGTATCATAATGTATATGAGCTTGAGCAATTGAACAATCCAGCAAAATGAACTGAATAGCCTACAACTGTGTCCTACATTGCTTCGCGAGGTCTTGAGCGCCTTCCTGCACTTTCGCCGCGAGCGAAGAAACTCCGGCATTAAATTGTGTCGCCGTCTTCGCAATGCTCCAAGCATCCTTGCAGAGTTTCGCTGCATCGGAATACTGCTTATTGATGCTTGCGCGGTAACCGCGAACGAGAGCGCGGTACGCTTCTGTCAGCTTCAGCGCCGCATTGACGAGAGATTCATTCGGCGACGTATCGTGCGCGCCTCTAGCAGCCAGAAGAGCGCGAGCCGAGGCATACTCCGCCTCGCGAACGCTCACTTCGTTTAGCTGTTGCGTGGTGCGCAGCAATTCATCTTCCACTTCCGTCAGGAGTGCCTGTGTCCGGTTGCCGGATTTGTATTGGAGATAACGGTAAAGCAGGAGAGCGACATCCGACCGCGTCAGGTTCCTCGCCGGCTGAATTGTGCCTTTCGCGCCGACCATCGTCATCGATGTCGCAAATGCGAGCCGCATCGTAGGGTAGTACCACGCTTTCGGATCCGTTACGTCGGAGGAGAGAGGAAGCGTGATCTCGGAATATGAATTGGGATCGGCGCCTTGTGAGAGCAGAAGCATCTTGATGAACTCCGCCTTCGTTACGTTTCGACTGGGGTGAAAGGCGGTCGACTTCGGGGGGCCGTCCACGATATGAAGCTTTTGGTAGGCCCATTCGACGTAAGGAAGAAACCACGCGCCTGTAGGAACATCCGAGAAGGAACTCTTTGTCATCTGCGAAACATCGGTAACTCCCTTCGCTGCGATGAGGAGCTTCACCGCTTCCGAACGATTGACGAGTTGATCGGGGCGATACGTTCCGTCGCTGTAGCCGCTCACCATTCCTTGCGTTTTCAAATACTCCACCGCATCAAAAAGTTCGCTGCCAGGAGAAACATCACTGAAGGATGAACCGGCTGCCCTCGCAGAGGGAAGGATCATCGCGATGACAATGAGAGAGATCGCGAGCGCGAGAAATACCCAAACATGGAGAACGCGTGGTAGGCGCATAGAATGGGAAGGGACCGAAACAGTCTACGCGAAAAATTCATAGAACGCACGGGTCGACGAGGGGAATGTCTTGAAAGAACTCGGCATTCTGTGCTGCTAAAAAATGGCTCTGGAATGCGGAGAATTCAGAATTAGGGGCTTTTGCTGCTGCTCGATTGAGCAAAAAACTTCACTGAGTCTATGACTCCGTTTGTGAGAAGAACTCCACCGGTTTGAAACTCGTAAAGGAAGTCTCCATGCTTCACGAAAATATTGGAGAAGCCGCTCGTCTGTCTTACGATCTTTCCCGGCTCTCCGCCCACAGAGATGTCACCTTGGGATCGAATCATCTTCTTATCAATCGTGTAGATGCGCTTGGCGATTGTGAGCCTCGGAGTAACTGTGTCGATGCGCATGCCCTCGTGCGCATTCGGATCTTCTGCGGAGAAGATGATGTCGAGCCCCGTGAGCGCACGGTTGTCCGATTCACTATTGATGTGCCACTGAGCGGGATAGGAGAAAGATAATCCGTATTGCTCGCTTCGGAATGTGTTGAGTGGAGGGGCAATGGGAACAGCGGGTTGTTTCGGTGTCACAGAACAACTCACGAGGAGAAGTGTGAGGAGTAGTGGGGCGAACGTATTTTGCATGAGGGGAGTATACGACCGTCGTTCATATGATGGTACCCCGGGCAGCCCGTCTTCGCTCCGCAATGCGGAGCTTCGCCGCGGCTTCTTCGCTTTTCATACACAAACCTATCGCGGCGTAGTCCGCAGACAAAGCCGGATGGTACCCCGGGCAGGAATTGAACCTGCGACCTAGAGCTTAGAAGGCTCCCGCTCTTCCACTGAGCTACCGGGGCACGAACATGTTTCAAATTGTTGATGGCAAGGATCAGCGAGCGACGATTGTTTTCTGCGCCACGCAAGCGTGGCTAGGCACTGAGCTACCGGGGCACGAACGTGCATCTTTATTACCAAGGACCAATCTCTCCCTATTCTATCATCAATGGCTTCTGGACGCGAATGTTGTATACTGCTGACATGGACGACCATCACGAAACGAATCAGAAAGACGCGGTGCACCCATCGTCGATTCATATTTCTACGGAGGAGAAGGATCTCGCCGCAGTCTCGTATATCCCATTCGCATCTCTTTTTCTCTTTTTTCGAAAGAAGGATTCTGCCTTCGTTCGATTCCATAGCAAACAAGCGCTCGTGCTTCTCGCGGTCGGGATCGGCGCATGGCTCCTACCTTTCAATCGCCTTTGGATACTTATTCTTTTTATCGGCAATTGCTTCGGATTCGTTTACGCGGTTCAGGGAGAGTGGAAGGACGTCCTCTTCGCGGGGCCGATTTCTCGAGGTGATTGGAAGGGGGTTTGCGAAACATGGGGTAAGTGCGTTCGATATGTCCGTTGTCTCATCGCCAATATTCGCCATCGAAAGAAATCCCGGAACTCTCCACCGTCGGACTCAGCCGGCGTCTGATTTCATTTCTTTCTCCTTCTTCTCATGAGTACGTACAAGCGCATCATGCTCAAGCTCTCCGGCGAAGTCTTTTCCGGAAAGAACGATTACGGCATTCACAAGCCGTCACTCTACGACATCGCGGAGCAGATTATCGAAGTATCGAGACTACCCGTGCAGATTGTGGTGGTGGTGGGGGGAGGCAACATCTGGAGATTCAAGGATACGAAAGACACGAACATCGAGAGAACGGTGAGCGATTCCATGGGCATGCTCGCGACGATTATGAATTCGGTCGCGCTTCAATCCGCGCTCGAGACGCTCGGCGCCCAGACGCGGGTTCTTTCCGCCGTCGATATCCCGGCTCTCGCCGAACCATTCATCAAGCGTCGGGCGCTGCGACATCTTGAGAAGGGGAGAGTAGTCATCTGCGCCGGTGGAACTGGCAATCCATACTTCACTACGGACTCCGCCGCCGCGCTGCGCTCGCTCGAGCTCTCCTGCGATGTTCTCCTCAAGGCGACGAACGTCGACGGCGTATACGACCGTGATCCGCACAAGAGCAAGAATGCCAAGAAATTTGCCGAACTCACATACCAGCAGGCCATTGAGGGGCATCTGGGTGTCATGGATCAGGCGGCATTCAGCCTCTGCGAGGAGCAGCAGCTCCCGATCGTCGTGTTCAACTTTCTGAAGAGAGGTTCCTTGCTGAAGGCGGCGCGCGGTGACAAGATAGGGACCGTCGTTCACGCGTAAAATTCGAAGCGTTTTTCTTCCCCACTTTTCTATGGCAGATCCACGTCTCGCCTCATTTCAATCGGGCACGGAGAAGGTATTGCAACATTTAAAGACGGAATTCAGCAAGTTGCAGACCGGCCGCGCGAATCCCGCGCTCGTCGAACACATCGACATTGAAGCATACGGTGCAAGGCAACAATTGCGCACTCTTGCTGGCATTTCCGTATCCGATGCTCGGTCGATCGTGGTGCAGCCTTGGGATCGGGCGCTTCTCGGTGCCATCGAGAAAGCGCTATCGCAGGCGGACATCGGCGGTACTCCCGTCAATGACGGAGTCGTCATTCGCATCAATCTCCCTCCGATGACGGAAGAGAGACGAGTGCATTTGAAAAAGATCGTTGCGACGCTGTCCGAGGAAGCGAAAATCGCGATTCGTAAGCATCGCCAAGAATCCCTCGATGCGATCAAGCAGGAGAAGGACGAGGACGTAAAGGCCACGCTGGAAAAGAACCTCCAGAAGGAAGTGGACGAGGCGAATGCGAAGATCGTAGAAGCGGGCAAGAAGAAGGAGGAAGAGCTCATGAAAGTCTAAGACAGAGCGGGAATCGCCATTCTCTTCGTGTAGCTTCATGCATTTGCTACACTCAATGCATGCCGAACCCTGTCATCGCCGTCGTGTCCTTCCCCGGGAATAATTGCGAGTTCGAGTCGCTTCGCGCCATCGCCCGCAGCGGCATGGAACCGCTCTACTTTCGTTGGAACGACGATCGGGAGAAGCTTGCGAACGTCGACGGTTACTTCCTCGTGGGAGGATTTTCATACGAGGACCGCGGACGATCGGGGATGGTGGCTGGCAGGGATGCGCTGATGGATCACATTGCGGGAGAGGCGGGGAAGGGGAAAGTCGTGATCGGCAATTGCAACGGCGCACAGATTCTGGTAGAAAGCGGCCTCATTCCGCTCGATCATGGACTGCGCATGAGCCTTGCGCGCAATGTTATTCACACCTTCGAAGGATATGAGGCTCCGGGATTTCTCAGTCAATGGGTGTGGATTACGCCCAGTTGCAAGATGGATCGATGCGCGACATCCGACTGGTCCGGCGCAATGCATCTTCCGATCGCACACGGGGAGGGTCGATTCACGACGATGGACAAGGACGTGATCGCGGAATTGAAGAAGAATAATCAGCTGGCGTTCTCGTACTGCGATGCGGCAGGAAGGATCTCGGAGGAAGTGATGGTGACGCCGAATGGTTCGATATTTGCGGCCGCCGGCATCTGCAATCCTGCGGGCAACGTCATCGCGCTCATGCCCCACCCCGAGCGAACCGACAACGGCAAACCGTACTTCGATTCCCTGAGGAAGTGGGTGGAGAAGGGGCGCGAGGTCTTGCCTGACGAAACGAATAATCGCTCAGACGCTTCGGGAACACTTACGCTTCCCGTGAAGCAACTTCAGGGAACGCAGATCTTCATCGACACGATTATCGTCAACAATGAAGAGCGCACCGTGGAGCAGACCGCGCGCAAGTACGCGCCGTCACTTCGCCTCAAACAGTGGAAGTACCTCTCCACGACGATGGAACCGGGAGCACTCCTCGCCGATCTCTCGACCTTCAATCCGAACAAAGAGAGAGCATACGTGCGCAGAGGCGGACGCCTCAGCCACTGGAATAGCGCCGCGAAGCGGGAGGAGGCACTTACGAGTGAAGAGGTGAAGAGACTGTTTTCCGGCGTGACGATTCTTCGGCGCGATGTGCCGGATACCGGCGGACAGGGGCTCGGTGGAGGAGGGGAGACGGGAATCTGCTACTGCTGCAACGGTATTTCGACTGATGCTTTGGAGCGGCGTTTGCTGGAAGTGTTCGGCAATCCGCACGCGAGCGAGCTGCACCTACTGGAGATCGCATGAAGCGGCACATCAGGCTCCTGGCGCACAATGTCCGTTCTCTTTGGAATGTCGGATCATTCTTCCGCACATGCGATGCCTTTGGAGTCGAGAAGATCTACCTCACGGGCTACACCGGAACGCCTCCGAGGAAGGAGATCACAAAAACGGCGATCGGAGCCGAGGAGTTCGTCGCGTGGGAATCCTCACGCGATCCGATGCCGATCCTGCAATCACTTCGAGATGAAGGCTTTAGTCTTGTTGCACTGGAAATCACTCCCGATGCCGAAGATCTCCTCTCCTATGTGCCGGAGAAGAAAGTTTGTTTGATCGTTGGCCACGAGCTGACGGGTGTACCGGAAGAAATCCTACGAATCTGCGACAGCGTCGTGAAAATTCCCATGCTCGGAAAGAAGGAATCTCTCAACGTAGCGGTTGCAGCGGGCATTGCCCTCTACAGAATGAGGAGTGTTGACTAGATGTATAGAAGGCCTACAGTAATTCTATGTCAGCTGGCGTACCCACCCAACGGCCACCCGATTTCACTAATAATTCTCAGCTTGAACGAAACATCATGGCCCGTCTTCGAGATGATTCCGTAAAGTTCATGGCAACTTTAGACGAAAGCGGAGGGTTTCAATGCGATTTGTTTCTCCAGGACGTGTCACATCGAGAAAGACTTCGAGCATTTCTTGCCTCCATGTCTTTGGATATTGATTCTCCGAAGCTTTCGGTTCAGGCGAACGGCAATCTCGATAAACGAGCAATCGGCGCGGGACTCGTCGGCTACCTTGGAGGAAACGTTGTGACTGCGCGCTGGCATTCAGCAGATTGGAATAATGCACTGGGAAGGGATAGACCATCAGATCCAAATACTGCGGCAGTTATTCTCGAGTCCATCAAAGCGGGCGTTGCAGCGCTGTTCCAGCCTGTTGAGCCAGCTGATCTACAGCGTCTCGATGGGGTCGATGTCGATGGTAACGTCGCGTAAATCCATCGTTACGAGGAGACTCCTCGGGTCGGACCCTCGCAGAAGAATCTGCCACTCCTTTCCGCCACTCGAGAGAGTGGGGGATAGGTGAATCAGTGCATCATTGCCGGCAGCGGTAGCGTTCTTCTTCGCCTCATCGAGAAGATTCTTTGCCCTATTGCCTGCGCCCGGCCCCCTCACGAGCAATCGCACGATCTTCGTGGCAGGCGGGTATCCACCATGTACGCGAAGCTTCAATTCGTCATCGAGGTACTTTTCCGTCTCATGCCTTGCCGCCGCTACGATCTCCGGCGCATCCGGGCGAAACGTCTGAATGATGACCTCGCCGGATTGCGCGCGGCCGCTGCGGCCGACGAGTTGCGTGAGGAGTTGGAATACGCGTTCCCCTGCACGAAAGTGGGGGAGCGAAAGGCCGCTATCGGCGAGGAGCACGGCTGCGAGTGTCACGCCCGGCAAATCAAGACCTTTTACGACGGACTGAGTGCCGAAGAGAATATCCGCTTTGCGTTCGCGCATCATCCGCAAAATGCTGCGCATCTCTTCGGCGTCCTTGAGCGTGTCGCTGTCCGCACGGAGAATCTTCGCGGCAGGAAAGCGCGCAGCGAGAACGGATTCCACCTTCTGCGTGCCCGCACCAACAGCGAGGAGTTCCGAGCTCTTGCAGTGCGGACAGAGCGCGGGGACGTCCGCACGAATGCCGGTTGTGTGATCGAGAAGATAGGGCTTGCCAGAAGATTCCGTGTGGACGGTAAAGGGGAGCTGCGAAGCGGGACAGGTGATTCTGCGGCGGCAGTGCAGGCATAGAAGTGACGTCGCCATGCCGCGTCGGTTGAGAAAAAGGACGGACTGTTCGCCGCGAGAAAGTCGTTCGTCAATGGCGTTGAGAAGTTCCGGAGAAAATGGATAGAATTTCCCAAAAGTCGCTCCCGCGAGATCAATGATCCGTACAACAGGAAGATGCTGATCGAGGTATCGCTTCTCCAGTCGGACGAAATGGTACGTGCCGTTCTTCGCTCGCGACCACGCTTCCAGCGATGGTGTCGCCGTGCCGAGCACCAAACGTGCATTCGAAAATCGAGCAAGCACTTCCGCCGTTTCGCGGACGTGGTAGCGTGGGGCCTGTTCATTTTTGTACGTCCACTCATGTTCTTCATCAATGACGATGAGACTCAAATTCTTCAGAGGCGCGAAGAGCGCGCTGCGTGATCCGATGACGAGAGCGACGTCGCCTCGGGCAATACGCTTCCATTCGTCGCAGCGTTCCTTCAACGTCAATCGACTGTGCAAAACGGAAATAGCGTCGCGCCTCACCAACTTCTCAAATCTCGCGATCGAATATTCCGTCAAAAGAATTTCCGGCACGAGAAGAAGTGATTGTTTGCCATTTCTGATGACGTCGGCAATAAGCTGTGCGTACACCTCCGTCTTTCCGCTTCCGGTGATTCCAAAGAGCAGAGAGGGCCTAGAATCATTGCGAATTTCTTCATAGACACGCTGTTGATCTTCGGTGAGAGAGGGATTTGCGAGAATTGCGCTGCGTAAATCCATTTTCGGTTCCTGGGATTCCAAGCGAAATTCGGCAATCAATATTCCTTTCTTAGTCAGAGCTTGCAACGTTGGAGTCATCGGTCCAAGTTCCCCGACAATCTCCTCCTTCGATACCCATTCCCTTCCGAGAAGAAAATCTCTCAGCGCTTCCTGTTTCTTACCTCGAAGCAAAGCTTCGTTTGTGTCATCGCAGAAACGGAAACCGATCTGCGTGCGCGGAAACACGCGAGACCAGGGGGGAGGCGGGAACCACAGCCCAAGTGCCTGACGGAGCGTCGCACAGTAGTAGTCGGCCATCCAAAGAGCAGTGCGGATTTGCGGCTGCGTAAGAACCGGAGAATTCCCCAAGACTTCATCGATGCCCTTCATCGCGTAAGCTGTCTCCTCCTTCTTTTCCAACACATCGACGACAATCCCTTCGACGATCTTCTTCCTCAGAGAAACGCGCACGGGCATTCCCTGCAAAGGTTTGACGTCAGACGACTCATACGTGAGTCCGTTGGCTATCCCGGGGGAGCGCGATGAAGTGACAACTCTGTAGAACATGGTACTTACGAAGAACACCATTGTTTCACATTTCCATCGAGCCCGCTCTCGATTATCCTCTCCGTAGTTCTTTCATTTCAAATATCGGGAGTAGCTCCCGCCTCCGCCCTTCGGGCTACGGCGGGCAGGCAGTTGGCCCGCATTCGCTTGCGAATGCACAAACAATCCGCGCCTGCGCTCTCCCCGATAGATCGTTCATTTTCACCCCTGTCGGGGCGTAGCTCAGTTGGCCGCAT
>CAIJNU010000094.1 GCA_903822115.1 uncultured Candidatus Peregrinibacteria bacterium | reverse complement strand
CGCCCTTGATGTCGCCCCCCCATTATCGATAAATCCATGGAATACCCCGCCGGTGATCGATCCTCCGCCGTGATTGATCGTGACTTTTCCGTTGAATGTTCCACTGGCGATGGTCCCAGAAACGAAGAAACCTTCATACCCGTTTGCAGCTCCATTCACTGTCGCAGTTCCGTTCCCAAGATCGAGGGTGTAGCCCGTGGGAATTTCGACATCTATAGCGGATGATCCCAGATCAATGCTCGCGTTATCTCCGGTCCCCGGCGCACCGAAATCCCAGTTCCACTGATTTGTCCACCAGCCATCATTGCCCTGCCCCGTCCATGTATGGGTGCCGTAAAAGTCTTCGCAATCCTTCGTGCTGAAATTGAATTTCTGTCCTGAGGTACAGGAAGGAGTGCACATGCCATATTGCGTCGTGTCCTGCTGAATGCTGGTGAAGTTGCTATCCTTACCTGCGGGACAAGTACTTGCAGTGTTGATATATCCACAGTTGCTACTGGATCGCGAGATTGCTCCCAGCACCGTGAGACCTTGAGAGAGATCGAGGTATCCATTACAATAATTATCGAACGCCACATCTTCATAGATCGTTCCGCTTCCACCAAAATTACCGTTGAGAGAGATATCGCCGCCCGTATGTGTCAATGTTCCATTGAATGTTCCACCCACGATCTCGCCGCCTGATTGATTCACAGTATCGTTGAATATTGGGCCATGGTCCTCGGTGATGGTGCCTCCATAGAGATCGACGGGCTCATTGAACGTCCCGCCTGAGATGGTGCCGCCGTTTTGGTAGATCACTCCGCCGCTGAACTCTCCTCCCGAGATGGTGCCGCCATCGTAGTTCTGTGTGTCCATATTTCCATCGAATGTTCCTCCGGAGATGGTGCCGAAGTTGTTCACACCATTGCCGCTGCTACTAATGAATGTTCCTCCGGCTATTTCACCATGGTTATTGATTCCATTTCCAAGGTACACGGTTCCCAAATTGACCGTTTCAGAGATATCCGGACAATTTGTTAAAGAGCAGTCAAAGGGGATGTACACGTTCGAGCCATTCCCAGGAACGCCATTTGTCCAGTTACTTCCTGTATCCCAATCCGTAGATGTCGCGCCGGTCCATGTGGTGTCGTAGGTGACTTCCCCAAGCAGATGGAAGTGCCGTAGCGTCACGTATGCACCCATGAGGAGCGCGACTGCGACGACGAGCCCAAGCGCGATGCGCTTACGGCGTGAGAGGAGGATTTTCATATTGGTTTGATGGAACATCATGATATTATACCAGCTTTCCTCCGTTTCTGAAAGAGCAGAACAGGGCTTGGGCAGCGAGGAAAAGGGTGACAGGAGAATAGAGAATATTTCTTTGTATTTGGGTTTTCATTTTTCTGAGTCAAAAATTCGGACGACCGGTGGCGCGCGGCTCCGGCCGATGGGTGTTTGTGTTTTGTGCGCCGCAGCGCAACTAACAAGAAGATTCCATGGTTCCCAGTGGATAACCTTCTTCTCCCTCTGATAGTTCCACAAATTGTTACCGTTAGGAGGGTAAAGGGGGTGTGGGGGACCTAGGGAACCGAACTCTTTTCCCTGGTCCCCCACGAAAAGACCATGACGAAGAAAAGGAGCAGGTATGTTTGCTGGAGTTCAATTTGTTTTGAGAAAAAAACGAAATTAAACACCAACCCTCTCCAAATACACCTTCCTCGGCTTCGCCCCATCCGCAGGGCCGATGAATCCCTTCTCTTCCATGATATCGAGCAGGCGGGCGGCGCGGGCGTAGCCGACTTTCAACTGTCGTTGCAGAAGGCTCGCAGACGCTTTCCCCATCTCCTGCACGACGCGCAACGCTTCGAAGAACATCTCGTCGCCGCCGTTGTCATCCGCCTCGAGATTGATGGAGCCGGTCATGCTCGTCGCAATGCTGTTCTCCTGCCGCAATCCGTCGTCACCCTCGCTCTCATCGTCGTCCTCGCTCATGCCGATCTGCTCCGTAATCCTTCCTCCGCCCGCAATCTTCACCGCGTTCACGACGCGCTCCATTTCCTTCGTATCGGTGAAGATGCCTTGAACGCGAATGGGCTTGGGCGTTTTCGCGTCCATGTAGAGCATGTCGCCCTGTCCCAGCAAATCCTCCGCGCCGATGCAATCGAGGATCGTGCGCGAGTCCACCGAGCTCACGACGCGGAACGCAATGCGCGTGGGAATGTTCGCTTTGATGAGGCCGGTGATGACATCCACCGACGGGCGCTGTGTGGCGATGATGAGGTGCATGCCTGTGGCGCGAGCCATCTGCGCAATGCGTGCGATCATCATTTCCGTGTCCCGACGATACTGACGCATCATGAGATCGGCGAGCTCGTCGATGACGATGACGATGCGCGGGAGCATGTTCGCGTCGTCCTCCTGTTTCTCGTTGTACTCGTGGAGATTGCGCGCTCCCTGTTCGGCGAAGCGGTGAAGACGTCGTCCCATTTCCGCCACGGCCCAGCGCAGCGCCTGCAACGCGCGTTCCGCTTCAGCGAGCACGGGCGTGAGGAGGTGGGGGATGCCGTCGTAGGGCGTGAGCTCGACGCGTTTGGGATCAATGAGAATGAACTTCAATTCGTGCGGGGCGTTCTGGTACAGGAGTGACGTCAAAAACGTATTCATGCAGACCGATTTTCCCGAACCGGTGGCGCCTGCGATGAGGAGGTGGGGCATGATCTCGAGGTTCGCGACGAACGCCTCACCGGAAACGTCTCTTCCGATCGGGAGTGTGAGCGGGGATTGGCTCTGGACGAAGGCGGGACTCTCGAGAATTTCTCGCAGGTGAACTGTCGAGCGATGGATGTTGGGCATCTCGATGCCGACGAGGGACTTGCCGGGGATCGGGGCCTCGATGCGCAGACTCGGTGCGGCGAGCGCGAGCGCGAGGTCATTTTTAAGTGCGCCGATCCTCGCGATCTTCACGCCCTCTGCCGGCTCGAGCGTGAACTGCGTGACGGTCGGGCCGGGCCGCGCATCGCGCATCGTTACCACGACGTCGAACTCCCGCAACTTCTCCTCGATTTGCCTCGCCTGCTTCTTCAGATCTTCGTCGTTGATCAAGAGTTTGCTCTGCTCATTCTCGAGGAGATCGAAGCTCGGGAAAGTCCACTCCTCGAAGCGCGTGTCCGTCATGCGGATGCCGTCGGGTTTGATCTTCTTCATTTTGGCGATCACTTTTTCGTTCTTGCCTTTGGCGTTCGGGAGCGCAAAGGCGGGCCGCACGATGTTCAGTTCTGGGATGGGAGAATCTTGCTCGACAAGGTCTTCGTCATCGTCTTCTTCCGCGCCTCTCTTCGTCTCCTCTTCCTCTTCCTCGGCGTCTTCTTCTTCAATCGAAACGATATCCCGCTCGCGGATCTTCTCCTTGCGCGCAGCGGGTTTGAAGAGCGAGGTGATGAGACTGAAATCCGGTTCAAAGAGGACGAGCGTTCCGACGAGGAAGGCTGCGCCGAGAACCGTGTACCCCACTGCGGGACTGAAGAAGCGGAGGATGGGAAGTGCGATTACGAAGCCGATGGCGCCCGCGAGCTCGTCGCGACGAGAGAAAATTTCGCTGAAGGGGGCGCCGATGTGAATGAGCCCGAGGAAGGAGAGGAAGCAGAGGAGCAGTCCGATCGAACGCCGCGCCTCGATGGTCTTGTCGGGCGCGACCCAGTGAAGAATTCCCGATCCGATGAGGAAGAGGGGAATGAGCACGCCCCACGTACCGGCGAGGAAACGGAGAAACGCATTGAGCGAATCGCCGACATTCCCGGCATTGCCGCGCAGCGCCAGAATGAAAAGGATCCCGATCGAAATCTGGAGAATGCCGATGATGGCGGACTTCGTCTCGGACTTGAGATCGAGTTTCTCGCTCGTCGCCTTCCTCTTCGCCTTTCGTCGTGGTCGGGGCATCGGGAGACAGTATAGGAGGGAAGAGGACGAATATGAAGGGGGGATTTGAGAAGAGAAATTCGACGAAACCAAGGATTCCAAGGATCTCGAGGCATTGAACACAATTTCCCTGGGCTCTTTGGATTCCAAAAATTTTCCTCCAACGCTATCATCACGCCGTGAACATCCTCCTCTTCGGTTCGCGCGGCTACCTCGGCAGCTACTTCAAAACGCTCTATCCCGATGCCGCCACGCCTTACGTCGATATCGCCGATGCGGTCGCGGTGGCTAAGGCACTGGATTCCCTGAAGCCCGATATCGTTATCAATTGTGCCGGAAAGACGGGAAGACCCAATGTCGACTGGTGCGAGGAACACAAAGAGGAGACGCTGCGATCTAACGTCCTCGGCCCGCTCGTGCTGCTCGAGGAGTGCGGCAAGCGCGGTATCTACTGGGTGCATCTGGGATCGGGGTGCATTTACGAGGGGGATGGAGGGGACCAAGGTTTTCGGGAGGAGGACCCGCCGAACTTCACGGGGAGTTTCTACTCGAAGACGAAGCTCTGGAGCGATCAGATCCTTAAGGATTTTCCAGTTTTGAATCTTCGCATCCGCATGCCGTTTGACGGATCGGATTCCCCGAGGAATCTCATTACCAAACTTCGCGGTTACCGTCGTGTTCTCGACGCGCGAAATTCCCTCACGTACCTCTCCGATTTTCTCAAAGCAGCACAGTTGCTCATTGAGCGCCGCGTCGTCGGGACGTTCAATGTCGTCAACGAAGGCGCGGCATCGCCTTACGAAATTATGGAAATGTACCGCAAAGTCGTCGATCCATCCCACACCTTCGATCGGCTGACGCTTGCGGATCTCCCCTCCGTCGCGAAGGCGGGGCGCAGCAATTGCATTCTCAGTTGCGAGAAATTGAAAGGGGAGGGGATTGAGATGCGCGTGGTTTCGGATGCTCTCCTCGAAGCGATGACGATGATGAGAGAAGCCTCGCGGAAGTAAAGGGCAACGTATTGACCGCTTGTTGTTTCTTGGCGAACATTTCAGCATGCGTCCATCAATATTTCTCTTACGGATATCTTTCTCTTTTCTTGCTGTGCTTCTTCTGCCGCTTTCAGGATGCATTTCTAGGAATACCACGGTGAAGGTGCATACGTCGCACGCATCGTCGAAGGGAAAACTCACGAACTGGTACTGCGACTTCTGTGGCAAGGGCTCATGTAAAGGCGTGAAGACAGTGACATCGCAATTACTGAATCACGGCGGCGTGTATCACTTCGCCACGAAAGAGGAATGCGATGTGCATTGTCAGGATGCTTTGGCGATTCCGTCTCAGGCGAGAGTGAAGATGTGCATGACTACCTCATCCAAGAAGTGACACCTGTAAAGCGAAAGATTTTGACCGTATTTCATCGTTCGGGGACAATCGGAGTCTATGAAGATTCATCCTCTGCTGAGTTCTCGTCGTGTTCTCCTCCCCCTCGTCCTGACGACGCTTGTCGCCGTTTCGCTCGCAGGTTGCAGCGTCAAGAAGACGAAACCGGTGCACACCGGTACCGGGACGAAGGTGCACTCGAAGCTGCCGGCTGGAAAGACGACGGAGAAGAAGCCCGCAGTGAAGAAGGCACCGACGACCAAGGCTCCTGCCAAGAAATAAGGAGTGGTTCCATCCAGAGAGATGGCCTCTGTAAAGAGGAAGATTTTGACGAGAAGCCTCGCAAGACGGAAGATGTTTTCCACGCATGTCACTTTTGTTTCCAAGCGGGAAGTTTGCGTGGCGCTCTGTGATCGCTGCCGTACTCATGACGAGTAGTGCGGCGTTGTTCGTTTCCGGTTGTGTCTCTTCTCAGAGTGTCACAACTTCGAGCACTCATTCCGAGAAGGGGGGGAGTGTGATTTCCAAGGGGAAGGTGATGAAAAAGAAGAATGCTGCGAAGTCAGTATCTTCTGTCGTCTCGAAGAAAGCCGCAAAGAAAATCCAAAAATCCAATAACAGGAATTCAGCGACGGTCAAAAGTACTTCTTCCGATCTCACGTCTTCGTCTGGAGTTTCCGTTGTTTCGAACGGATGGAAGCCTGTTACGAATGGTTGGTGGCGTGATGCGAATGGCAATTGGGTGACATATGAGAGTGGGGTCGTGAAGTGGAGCGATGACAATGGATTGACCTGGTACGAATCCGACGGGACGTGGGAGGGGACAAACGGTGTTTGGTACAAGTTGGATGCAAATCGCATTCTTTCTATGTCACATTCGCCCCGTGGCGGCAAATGGAATGTCGTGAAGACAGGAGTATGGGTGGATGATCAGGGGAGAACATTTATGCTGGATGGGCAGGGCAATCTGTGGATCCAATCGTAATTCAAATTTTTACTTCTTTTCTATACTTTTATGACTATCCGCCAATCCCTGCAATTGATGCTTACGATGCTCGCGTGTGCAGGCGCTCTTTCATCTTGTTCTTTGAATCCCTCGACAACCACGCCGCAGCCATCGGCAAACACGGGATCCACGACTGTAAAAGCAAAAAAGCACAACGTGCCGAACAAAACATCAGTTGCGAAACCGACATTTCCCAAAATTGTTCCATCCCCTGCGTCCGTCAAGACGGGGCTCAAAACTCAAACTATTTTGATTTCGAAAAACACTTTTAGCCCAGCGACAATGACGGTTAAGGCAGGAGCGATCGTGCAGTGGTTGAATAAGGACAGTGCATCTCATACTGTCACAAGCGATACCGAGAACGGGTTCAAGAGTTCGAGACTTATGAAAGGTCAAACGTACACGCACGTTTTTGCGGATGTCGGAACGTTTAAGTATCATTGTTTGATTCATCCAAACATGACTGGTACCGTGACGGTGAAGTAGTAATTGCCATGAATACCGCTCCGCGCGTGCGGGGCGGTTTTTGTTATATGAAAGCCACAAATAAGGGAGAAAACCGAGGGAGACCCTTGACTCGAGGAAACGTCCGGAGTATACTTAGGTACTCTAATCATTCAGTCTACGTACTATGACTCCCACCTCGCTCGACGAGATCATGGATACGGCTATCGATCTTATGCGCCTTGCGCGTCATCGTATGACGTGCGACTCGCGGGGGTCCATGGCGAACTTCCTCCAGCTTCACGCGCTGGCGATCATTAACGAACACGAGGGCATTACTATGAAGGAGCTTGCGGAAATCTTGCACATCACATCACCGTCGGCGACGGCATTTGTGCAGCGCCTCGTGAAGATGGGATGGCTTGCGCGCAAGCATGACAAGAAGAATCGCAAGCTTGTGCGTCTGCGCATATCACCGCGGGGCCGCTCGATGATCCGTCGAAATAGGGCGACGCGTCTTTCCGCCATGCGGCGCACGCTTGCTGTTCTTTCGCTGGCCGAACTCAAATCGTTCGCACAGATTCTTCGTAAAATTCACCATTCTCATTCTTCCAAGCAATCTTAACGTTTCTCCCACGCCTATGTCGCTTCTCTCTTTCATTTCCAGTCATCGACGTTCCTCCATTGCGGGGGGGATCGTTCTCGTACTCCTCATCATAGGAGGATATTTCCTTTTGCGTCCCTCTGCTCCGCAGTACGTTACGGCGGTCGCCGCGCGCGGCGATATTCAACAGACGGTGGAAGCCGTTGGTACTGTGACATCGGAGCATGATTTGGCTCTCAAATTTCCCACGTTGGGCATCGTGTCCGAGGTGGATGTGCAGCAGGGTGACCGTGTGAACGCGGGCCAGGTGCTCGCGAGATTGCGCGCGGACAATCTTGCCGCAGCCGTTGCCATTCAAGCTGCTTCTCTGCAGTCGGCTCAGGCCAATCTCCAGAAAGTCGAAGAGGGGATGCGACCCGAAGATCTTGCGATTGCACAGGCGAACGTTGACAACAAGAAGGCCGCTTTGCAGGCATCACAATCGGCTTTGGAAAGTGCGACGCAGAATCTCTCGCAGGCGCAAGATCAGCTGACGACTCTTCAGCAGGAGGCAGATACGGCGCTCAACGGACAGGCGAATACGGCGAAGAGTTCCGTTGCTGTGCAGCTCGTTTCGGCGGAGACGGCGCTCTCATTCGTGCAAGATATGCTTAGTCGCTTGGAGGTGAATGATGCGATTGCCTTGAGTAAACCTGGCATGGATATAACCATTAAAAATCTTCGTGCATCGGCTCTCGACAGTGTTGCCAAAGCGCGCAGCGTATCGGGCAGCGCCGGAAAGTACCAAGATGTTCTCAACGCGTTGCAAATTGCTCAGGATGCACTCGTTCAAGCGTCGAACGTTGTGGATCAGACATATTCACTCATCGACTCTCTGACGTTGACACAGTTCTTCACCACTTCCACGCGAGAGGCTGACAAAGCCTCGCTCTCGGCGCAACGGGCATCCGTGCAAGGGGCGCTAAACACGATCACGTCCGTTTCCTCTTCCTTACAATCGGCTTCGGCCGGGTACGACACGAGAATCGCTGCGGCGCAGGCTGCAGTGACTTCAAACCAGGGGGCGAAGGACAAGGCGAGCGCTGATGTTCTGACGTACCAGACGTCTCTGGCGGCGCAACAGGCTGACCTCGCGTCGAAGAAAGCTCCGCCCCGCGATACCGACCTCGCGACGGCGCGCGCCCAAGTCAATCAGGCTTCGGCGGCGCTTGCGCAGGCCGCGGCGCTCTACGACGACACGGTTCTTCGGGCGCCCGTGAACGGTGTGATCACAAACGTGAATATCAAGGCGGGGGAGTCCCTCCCGCAGGACGCGGCTATCGCGCTGCTCGGCGACACGCCTTTCCGCGTCGAAATCGACGTGTCAGAAGTGGATGTGCCGAAGCTTGTGCTTTCGTCTTCGGGCACGATTGATCTCGATGCCTTCCCGAATGTGCACTACAAGGTGCGACTCAGTGAAGTCGATACCTCGCCGACGCTTGTCGACGGCGTTTCCAAGTATCGTGCCAAGCTGGACTTTGTTTTCCCGCACACGGAATTGAAGATCGGCATGACGGGTGACGTCACGATCCTCACGGGAGAGCGGAAGAATGTCATCGCTATTCCGGGACGCGCTGTGCTCACGAAGGCGACGGGGGAGAAGTCTGTCCGCCTCTTGGAATCCAACGGAACGATCAAGGAACAACCGGTCACCACAGGCATGGAAGGGCAATCCGGCGACGTAGAAATTCTTTCCGGTTTGAGCGGAGGTGAAACGGTGATCGTGCTGACGAAGTGACGCATTTCCAGCAAATCATGACCACCACTCCACTCCTCGAAGCGCGCAAACTCTGTAAATCCTACTTCAATGGAGAGGTGGAAACGCCTGTGCTCTTCGATGTCAATTTGCAGATCAATTCGGGAGAGTTCGTTGCGATCATGGGGCCGTCGGGCTCCGGGAAATCCACGCTCATGCACATCCTCGGCTTCCTCGATACGCCGACAACCGGCGCGTACTTCTTCAAGGGCAAGCCGACGGAGAATCTCGATGACGATGCCCTCGCGCGCATCCGTGCGCTTAGCGTGAGCTTTGTCTTCCAGTCCTTCAACCTCCTCCCGCGCACGACCGTATTTGAAAATGTCATGCTTCCGCTTCTCTACCACCCGAGCATCCACGAGCGCGAGAGAGAGAAACTTGTGAAGCACGCCATCGAGCTCGTGGGACTTTCGGATCGTTCGTCGTACCTGAGCAATCAGCTCTCCGGCGGACAGCAGCAGCGCGTGGCGATCGCCCGGTCGCTCGTGACGGAGCCCGAAGTGATTTTTGCCGACGAGCCCACGGGCAACCTCGATTCTCAGTCGGGCGTCGCCGTGATGGCGACGCTTCAGGAATTGCACCGCCTCGGACACACGATCATTCTCGTCACGCACGAACGGACGACGGCGGAATTTGCGCAGCGCATCATCCACATTCTTGATGGCCGCATCGATAGCGATATTCGCAACAACAAGCAGAAATCTGCAGCTCAGGTTCATTCGCTCAAATGACATGAAGTCCGCTGACACCTTCCGCATCGCGCTCCGCGGCATCCTGTCCAACAAGACGCGGTCATTTCTCACGATGCTCGGCATCGTGATCGGCGTCGGATCCGTCGTGCTCATGACGTCGCTCGGCGCGAGCGTGCGCGGCCTCATCCTCGGACAAGTCTCGAGCCTCGGGGCGGATACGATGGTCATCTTTCCCTCGACTGTGGAAGGAGGGGGCGGCGTCCCGCGCGTGGGGTTCGACAGTCTCACGTTCGATGACGTGACGGCGATCAGCCAGCTTTCAACGGTGCGTACGGTTTCTCCCGTTGTCTTCATTCCCGGTGATGCGACGTACGGATCGCAGAAGTCGCAGCCACAGGTAATTGGTACGACGGAGAACTTCTTCATCAATCAGAGCGTCACGGCCAAGGTCGGACGTCTCATCGATGCGCAGGATGATCAGGGGGCTCGTGCCGTTGCGCTTCTCGGCCCCGACACGGCAAAGGACCTCTTCGGCGACGGCAATCCCGTCGGTCAGCGCATCAAGGTGAAGAATTCGAGTTTTCTCGTTGTTGGCGTGGCCAATCCCCTCGGCGCGCAGTTTTTTCAGAACGCGGATCAGCGCATCTACGTCCCGCTCTCCGTCGCGAAGGAGATTACGGGACAGAAGTACGTGAATTACATGACGTTGTCTGCAGCGACGGACAGCGATCTCGCGCTCGCGGACCTCACGGCATTTCTTCGTCAGCGCCACAAGATCGACAATCCCGGGAACGATCCGAAGAAGGATGACTTTGTCGTGCACACGAGCAAGCAGGCCGAAGACATTCTCGGCTCCGTCTCGCTGTCGCTCACGCTCTTCCTCTCGCTCATTGCGGCCATTTCGCTCGTGGTCGGCGGCATCGGCATCATGAATATCATGCTTGTGGCGGTGACGGAACGGACACGCGAGATCGGACTGCGCAAGGCGGTCGGTGCGCGCGGGAAGGATATCCTCCAGCAGTTTCTCATCGAGTCGACGCTCCTTACGCTCATCGGGGGATTCGTGGGCATCGCGTCTGGCGTCTCTTTCGCACTCATCATCGCACTTATCGCGAAGAAATTTCTCGCCACGTACGTTTTCGCTGTTTCCTTTGGCGCCATCGCACTTGCCATCGGCGTAGCCGCCTCCGTCGGGCTCATTTTCGGCATATACCCCGCACGCCGAGCGGCGCGTTTGCGTCCCATTGAGGCGCTGAGGTTCGAATAAATCATCGCAAGGGGAAGGGCTCAATTGATTATTGACAATCAGTAATTCAATTATAAAATGCCTTTATGAAAAATCCTGATACACTCGATCACTTGGAAAGAACAGCTGGACGACCTCCGATGATGCGCGTCACAAGAGCGCTTAAGGCGGTTCGAACATTACTTCGAGAAGCTCTTCTAGAGGAACCCCGTCGCCGCTCCTTCAATGCGGCAAAGATTCTGGGATTTGAGCAACACGACAATAGCCCCCTTCCCGAGCCGGATCACATCTACCAGCACGTGCTTCGCTACGGAGGATGGTCATTGAATGAATTACTTGAGAATGCCGTCGTTCAAAATCAGGGTTTGATGGCTCCCCGAGATTGGTGCGAGGGAAATACTTGGGTCGATGACAACTTGCAGCCGGGTGACTATCGACTTCTCCTCGACGGGTCGGAGCATGTGGTCCTCGTGGCATCCTTGCTGGCGGCACATCTTTCGCAGACAGGTTTGGATCTCTCCAAGGGTCGTTCGACTTTCTGCTCAAACCAGTTGCCCTATGATCAGCGCCTTATCGTCGAGATGCGAGACGGAGCATACGTCGTTGATAGTGTTCACAAGGATCAGATGCCCGAAAGGGATGCGGACACAGAATTACATTCTGCAACTGAGAATCCCGATGAGTCGCCAGCGGGAGAGGTCAGGAGTTCCAAGAGGACAGATTTGTTCTATGTTTTCGGGACTGATAAAAGAAATCCAAGAAAATAATGAAGCAAGGAGGGGGGCCTGATGTTGAAAAAATTTCGACGAATCTAAATTGGGTGAGGCCAAGCATTGCTATTCAAAAAAATCTTCTATAATGCTCCGTCTTCGAATTTCACCAAGATAACTTATGCACAGATCGAAATTGGATGTGGCAGCGGCGGATGAGCTTTTTCCTGAGCTTGGTCTCAGGGCAATTCATCCCGGTAATGCGATCGCTCTGCAGTACGCCACTGGCGCTGCGGCGAGGGATCTTCTGAGGCAGGGCTCAGGAGTCGATCCCCTTGGACGATCATCAATCGAGATTCTCGATACACACCCCCGCCAGGTTTACGATGCCACGGCTCTGCTCGGCTTCGGGGAACAGGCTCGCGAACCGATCATCGTCGGCGAGCCCGACGAGGTCGTAATCCGTTACGGGGGATGGTCATTGATGGAACTATTCCATTCATCGACCGGCGGTGATCTCATTCATGAGCAAGATTGGTGGAAACATTATCTGTGGGCAAATCACAAAATTCCCGCTGGAATCTATGCCATGAGACTTCCGATTCCTGAAAGTAATCATAAACAATACCGGGATCAGACGCATCTCCTTCATGGGCAAGAGCGCACAGTTCCGATCGTTCTCGGCGCTTCGGCGCTGATTGCCCAGCATTTGAAAGGGGGTGAGAACCACTTGAAGCACTATTGGACACGGTGCAAGGAGCGATCGGCCCTTGGCCATGCTGCACTGTCCTGGTATGGAAATGGGCTCGATATTAGCGACCACGGGGATGCTTGTTTTCGAAAGCAAGTCTGGATGTCTTCGTATAGAAGGATTGGATATGATGTCGATTGAGGAATTATCCGGTCATTCCATTGCGGATTTGAAGAGATATCGCTGATACATACTCAAATATGCACTAAACGAGCGTTTGACAAACACCGAAATATAAGGTTCAATACCGCATAATTTCCCCGAATCGTATGAGCTATAGATTCCCCAAACTTAATGAGTCACGTTCTATTGCACCGAAACAGCTTCGAGAGGTTGTTGACACTCAAAGAGCAGAGGCTCCAATGAGAATTGGAGATGATACGGTAAGCAAAGTAAGAGCTGTAGTTTCTGGGATGGTGATAGAGCCGATTGCGCAACGAATTGAGGGAGCCTCTCCTATCAAGCATGCAACATGGCTTCCTATAGGCACTGAGGTGCGTCGTTGTAATTGGAGAGGTATTCCTGATGCTAGAGGTAAAGCCGTTGGTCCGAATAAACAGTTGGGTGGAAAATAAGAGGTGCGGTGAGGGAGATGGCGGAAGGCATTTAAGACTATTGAGCGACATGCTGAGGGCATCTAAAATAGTTTACTTTGGAAAAAGATCTCAAACGATGGCAAGCAGAAACCGAGAAGCCTCTCTCAGGAAATGATGTGTCGTCGCAGCTGCAGAGTATTCGAAGCAGAATTCTTGAGCTTATCGAAAATGCCGGATTGCAAGATGTCGTGACGAATCTCCTTAAAGAAATCACCAGTCCAGATCGCGTACACCTAGAAACGTCCGCGTACCTCGACTCTCTTCGTACGACGATGGCGGATGACGCGGCATTCTTGAGGTTGCTGTATTCACTGGATTCCTATGTTCAGAGAATCAGCAGACACATTTCGGATTCCACAGTGTACTTCTGCAATAGATTAGGCCCCTCGGCGGATGTCTGGGGGGTGAAACAAGCTGTCGAGTATGATTTGAAATACTTGGTTGAAACGTATGTGGAACGCATCGAGGATTGGGACTTCACAATGTTGCTGTATGATTCGGCATCCATTCAAGGATCGGATCCGATGGAGAGAGCTCAAGCTGCCGATCTGCTCTTAGAGCGATTGGGGAAATTGGTCAATGCGCATGATATCTACATGTTTGTTCAGATCGCAGAACCTTCCTATCAACGCTTGAGTGCGAGCAATGTTCTCCAGTCGATGCAATCACCCTATCTGGAGCAGTCATGTTGGATGCGAAACGGAAAACGAGTCAGGAGAGACCATATTCAAACGCGAGAGATTCTCATGCACCTCGATACTGCGATGCGCGAGAGGAAAATCTTCCAAACGATCGGACACGTGGATGAAGTGAAGCTGAGCGCCGAAACGCTCAAGTACGGTGCGAAGGGGGCGAATCTGGAAGTGTTGCGTCTATTGGCGCCGAAGATCAATGAGATTCTTCGGACGGGGTGCAGCTTCAATATTCCTCCTTTCGAGAGAATCCCGACAGCACTGCATGAGCGCCGCAAAGAAGGAGAGGACATTCGTGAGGATTTGCGACAGTATTACACTTGGATAGATGGTCAGGAAACGTGGGTGCGCAGCAGCGAAGTGTTTTCCGAAGATATCGAGGCAACGACCGGAGCGGATATTTATCATTCGGAGCTCCTGCCTGCGGATGCTTCCTTCGAGGATTTTGTGGATGCTGCGGAGCGTGTGTATGCATCCGTCGATGCGCAAAAAGCCGTGGAGCACCGGAAGAGGTATGGCATCACACAGGCAAGTATGGGCATTGTGTGCCACCGACATGTGAAAAATTTGGAGGGAAAGGGGCAGATGAATACCGTCAAACCTTTTGCCCCCGGGCAATTGGAAGTCGTGATGGAGGAAAAGGGCAGAGTCATTTTCAAGAAGAACGAGCAGTACCGTGTGGTGATTGAACATAGCTTTTCTGCCACAACATCCGTTGTCTTTCACATTCAGCCTGACGAGCGAAGATTCGACAGCTTGGATCGGATTTGTGACACGGCAGACATCGGGATGTTCGTGGAGATGCACTACGGTAGACCTGTACAAATGGAATTTCTGCATCGTCGAGGCGTCGTCGATGGCGTTCAGGTGCGCTTGCTTCCTCCTCACGTGCTTATACCCCCCCCGGAAGTAACTTTTCCAGAAAGTGAATTCCTTTTTGAATCCGATGCCGTCGGCATCGGAGATATGGAGTTGGATGTATTGGAAACACTTGGCCATAATGGAGAAAAGAGGGGAGTGGTAATTTTCAAACAAAGCCAATTCGTAACAAACAAAAAAGAAGGGATTCACTCGTGCTTGCCGAAGGAGGGTGCTGTGGCGATTCTCAATCCTTCACGTGAGAATGCCGGACACATCGAGACGCTCTGCGTTGAGCGTGGATTGCTCTGTCTCTTCATGTCCAAGGACTCGACTCATCCCATGACACCGGCGCGTGTGATACTGGACAATACCGTGGGAGTGGATTTTGACGGATCTCACATCGTGGATTTTTCTTCATTTGCGGGACATAAACGTGTGAGGGTAGTGGCGGATAATACGACGGGACGCGTCTATCCGGTGAAGTTGGGGAACGCATCGGGAGAAGCCCCTTCCGGTTCATCCCTGGACACCGTTGGTCATCGCTACTAGCATCCGCCCCCTATGCCAAACAGGCTTGAAGGCGCGAAGGCTCTCGTGACGGGAATCAATTCCTACGTCGGTGCGGCGATTGGCGAGGAACTGGCGGGAAGGGGCGTGCATATTGTCGGAACGTACCATCCCCTGCATCACACGGCGGGCATCGGCATCGAAGCCGTGCGAAAAAGAATAGAAAGGCTCGGCGGGAACATTTCGCACACTCCGCTCGATCAGACGAAGCAATGGCAGGTGGAACAAGTGGTTGCCGAAGCTCGAGACCAACTCGGCGGCCTCGACCTGCTCGTCACCGTTGCGTCACGCCAATCACCGGAAGCGTTTTTGGACATGGAGCCCGAGGAGATTCAACAACAGATTGGCGTGAATCTCACCGGAACAATTCTTCTGATCCGAGAGGCCGCAAAAGTTATGATCGAGCTGGCGAAAAGGAAAGAGGAAAGAGACGAGCATCGCCACCGCTCCATCGGCGTGATGGGGAGCGTGAGGGGGAGGATTCCACTGAAGATGGATCCATACGAAGTATCGAAGTCCGGGCTGCACCATTTTGTCGCGGGGATGGCACCGGTGCTGGGCTCGCACGGAATATCTATCAATGCCGTCGCGCCCGGAACGATCGATTGTCCGATCGAGCATGAACGCTACGGTGGTGATGAAGATGCGTACCGCGTTGCGTGGG
>CAIJNU010000093.1 GCA_903822115.1 uncultured Candidatus Peregrinibacteria bacterium | reverse complement strand
TTCTCGATCGCTTTCGCCATCTCCGCCACCTTGATCGATGGCGCGCGGTGCACGCCGGCCTTGATGATCGATCCGTAGAGTTCCGCGACAGCTTCGAGCGTGCGCTGATCCTGTCCGGCCACGATCTTCACGATTTTCGTCACCGTATGTTCCTTGTCGCCGGGGTTGATGCGTTCGGGAGAGTATCCGAGCGTGAAGTCCTTGCCGCAAACGAGTCCAGACTGCTCTTCAAGAATTTTCCCGCAGATCTCTTCGGTGACGCCGGGGTATACCGTCGATTCGTAGACGACGATTGCTCCCTTCTTCAAATTCTTTCCCACTGTCTCCGACGCTTTGATCACCGGCGTGAGATCCGGATTATTTTGGTCATCGATGGGAGTTGGGATTGCGAGAACCACGAAGTCCGCATCTTTGATCACCGAGGAGTCCGCACTGAAGCGAATCTGGACTTCTTTGAGTTGGTCGGGATTGAGTTCGAGCGTGCTGTCTCTCCCCGCCATAAGTTCATCGATGCGAGGCACAGAGATATCGAATCCGGTTACCGCGTATCCCGCTTTCGCGAAGGCGTGTGCGAGGGGGAGGCCTACATAGCCGAGCCCAATGATGCAGATGCGTGTATCAGAAGCCATGGTAGAGCAAGTGTATGGGAGTCCGCTCCTTCCTGCCACTCCCCGATATCCTGCTTCCCGGCCCTTCGGTATAGTGTGGCGGCTGTGCAGAAAACTTCCCCCACCCAACTTGGCGTCGGCACCTTCTCCCTGACGAAAAATGCGGAGGAGTACGTGCTGCAGGCGCTGCGCAGCTCCCGCCTATCCTACGGTCCCTTCAGCAGGAAGTTCGAGAGGGAGTTCGCGAAGCGCCATGAGTGCGGCTACGCCGTTCTCGTGAACAGCGGGACATCGGCTCTCTCCGTCGCTATTGCCTGTCTCAAGGAAGTGGGGAAGTGGAAGGACGGCGATGAGGTACTTGTTCCGTCCCTCACGTTTGTAGCAACATCGAATGTCGTGCTCGAGCATAATCTCGTCCCCGTCTTCGTCGATTGCGATCCGAAGACGTACAACATCGATCCCACAAAGATTGAAGTGAAGATCACGGAGCGGACGCGCGCGATCATGCCTGTGCACCTCTTCGGGCTCGTGGCGGACATGGATCCGGTTTTGGCAATCGCGAAGAAGCACGATCTGCGCATCGTCGAAGACAGCTGCGAGACGATGGGCGTTCGGTATCGGGGGAGGATGACGGGATCGTTCGGCGATATCAGCTGCTTCTCCACCTACGTTGCTCACCTCATTGTTACCGGGGTTGGAGGACTCGCTGTCACGAAAGATCCGAAATACGCGGAAATTCTCCGCAGCCTCGCGAATCACGGACGGGACTCGATCTATACGAATATCGACGACGACAAGGACATCGACGGCTCACAGTTTCAGGAAGTGATTCGCAGACGATTTCGGTTCGTGAGGCGAGGGTACAGCTTTCGCGCGACGGAGATGGAGGCCGCGCTCGGCGTGGCGCAGCTCGAGGATCTCGATGCCATCCTCGCAGTGAGACAGAAGAACGCAGCAATGCTGATGGAACTGCTCGTCCCATTCCAGGAATGGCTGCAGCTGCCATCCTTCGATCCGAAGATTCAGGAGCATGCATTCATGATGTTCCCGATCGTTATCAGGCAGGGCGCGCCCTTTACCAAAGATGAACTGGTTCTCTTCTTGGAGAAGGCGAATGTAGAGACGCGCGACATGCTGCCGCTTATCAATCAGCCCGTGTATGCGTCGATGCAGATCGATCCTGCCGCATACCCCGTTGCCACGTGGGTGAATACGCACGGATTCTACGTCGGATGTCATCAGGGGCTCTCGGAGGAAAATCTGCGATACATGCGCGATGTCTTCGCCGAGTTTTTCGCTTCTATTCAATGAAAATAAGCTTGAGCAGACAATGCTATCATTCTTCCCATGAAACGCGCGCTCATCACCGGCATCACGGGCCAAGACGGTTCTTACCTCGCCGAGCTGCTGCTCGAGAAGGGGTATGAAGTGCACGGCGTCGTTCGCCGATCGTCGACGTTCAATCGCGAGCGCATCGAGCACCTTTTCGATGATCCCCACAAGAAGAAGCGCCCACTTTTTTTGCACTACGGAGATTTGGGCGATTCCAGTTCGTTGCTTCACATCATCCTCACGGTGAAACCGGACGAGATCTACAACCTCGCAGCACAAAGTCACGTGGGTGTGAGCTTCGAAGTGCCGGAATATACGGGAGATGTGACGGGACTTGGCACGGCTCGTCTCCTCGAAGCGTTACGTTCTAGCGGCTTGCCTTCTCGTTTCTATCAAGCGAGTTCCAGCGAACTCTTCGGAAAAGCATTGGAGAGTCCGCAGTCGGAGGAGACGCCGTTCTATCCGCGCAGCCCCTACGCCTGCGCCAAGGCCTACGCCTTCTATCTCACGCGCAACTATCGCGAGGCGTATGGCATGTACGCGGTGAACGGCATCCTCTTCAATCATGAATCCCCGCGCCGCGGCGAGAACTTCGTCACGCGCAAGATCACGCTCTCCCTCGCGCGCATCATCGCCGGCACACAGGAGTGTCTCTACCTCGGCAACATGGAGGCGAAGCGCGATTGGGGCTACGCGAAGGAGTACGTCGAGGGGATGTGGCGCATGCTCCAGCAGGAGAAGCCGGATGATTTCATCCTCGCGACTGGAAAAACGGCGACGGTGCGCGAATTCCTCGAATGCTGCCTCCGTTGCTTGAAGATTCCGTTCGCGAGAGAGGGGAAGGGGAAGGAGGAGGTCTACCGTGATACGCGCAGCGGCAAAGTCATCGTGGCAATCGATCCGCACTACTTCCGTCCGACGGAAGTGGATCTGCTCATCGGCGATGCATCGAAGGCGAAGCGCGAGCTGAAGTGGGAAGCGAAGACGAGCATGGATTCTCTCGCCGCCCTGATGGTGGAAGCGGATTGCAAGAGGGCTGGAGTGCCCTTTCCGTCGTCTCTATGAGTATCGATTGGTCGAAGGAGCGCGTCGTCGTGACAGGCGGGACGGCCTTCATCGGCAGCTTCCTTGTCGAGAGTCTCCTCGCCAAGGGCGCTTCGGTACGCGTGCCGCTGCATCGTAGTTTAGGATTTCTAGCCGATAGAAAAAACGAAGTGGAGTGGATGGAGGGAGATTTGGGTGAAGAATCTTTCTGTGCGAAGCTTCTCTCGGACGCGACGCGCCTCTTCCACTTCGCATCGCTTCGCAAAAACGTCTCCTACCACCATCAGTTTTTCGCCGAAGTGCTCGAGGGCAACGTGCGCCTCTCACGCAGTCTTACGAGTGTTGTTGCGTTGCGTCCCGTTCCCGTCGTTTTTTGCAGCTCCGCGAGTGTTATAAGTGAGACAGCAAAGGTTAGCGATGGATACGTTGCGGGCAAATCAATGTGCGAGGGGCTGTGGGAGGCGGCGGCTCATGCGTCGGATTTTCCTCTTTTCATCCTCCGCCCCGCTGCCGTCTATGGGCCTCGCGACACCTTCTCGTCGGAGGGCAATGTCATTCCTTCTCTAATCCTGAAGGCGAAGGAAGCGACGAAGTCCCTGGAGGTGTGGGGCAGCGGCGATCAGCTTCGACGCTTTATCTACGTCGAGGATGTGATCGGAGCGTTGTTTCGTCTCCTCGATGCGGATGCTCGGGGGGTGCAGTTCCTCTCCGAGCCCGAAGTCGTTTCCATACGAGGTCTTGCGGAGCGCATCCGCGATGTTGTTCGTCCCGGCCTTCCTCTCGCGTTCGATACTTCGAAGCCCGAGGGCGCTTCTCTCGCCATGATTCCTCCCCCTCATCCCTGTCTGAAGGATTACCCATGGGTGGACCTGCGTGAGGGGATCGAGAGAACCCTCGACTGGTTTGAGGCACAACGGTAGGATCTCTCCGTGGTAAACGAGCGCATCCTGATCATCATTCCGAGCTTCAACGAACGCGAAAATATCGCGCAGTTGATCGAGGCGATCTTCCGGGAACAGCCCGAGGCATGCGTTCTCGTCGTGGATGATTCCTCTCCCGATGGAACGGCGAAGGTCGTGCAGGAATTGCAGCCGCGCTTTCCCGATCGATTGCAGCTTCTCGTTCGCGGAGGGAAAGGAGGAAGGGGCTCGGCGGTGTTGGAGGGACTGCGTTACGGGCTCGCACATTCGTATGAGTACTTCATCGAAATGGATGCGGATTTCTCGCATCGGCCGGAAGAAATTTCTGCACTGCTCAAGCGATCGGAGTCCTGCGATTGTGTCGTGGGGTCACGGTATCTGCCCCAGAGCGAAATTCGGGAGTGGGGATGGAAGCGGACGTTTTTCAGCTGGTTCGCCAATCACTTTGCGCATTTCGTGCTCGGCATCCCCATTTCGGATTATACGAACGGATTTCGATGCTACCGACGCAGAGCCGTGGCCGCATTGGATATGGATCGTATTAACGCCAAAGGCTATGTCGTGCTCTCGGAGATCGCGTACCAGCTGTATGGCAAGGGCATGACGTTCGGCGAAGTCCCGACCCTCTTCATCAACCGACGCCGCGGGATATCCAACCTCACGTCGAAGGAAATTTCGGAGGCATTCCTCTCCGTGTTCCGTATCCGTTTCCCCCGACTCGCACCGCACATCGATCAAGGACTCAAGTTCGCGCTCTCGGGAGGCGTGGGTGCCGTGATTGACCTCGGAACTCTCACGGCTCTCGTGAGAATCGCGCATATGAGACCCGAATGGGCGGCTACCTGTTCCAGTTTCTTGTCTCTCCTCGTCGTCTTCCTGATGAACAAGTTTATCACGTTCCGACATCGAAAGGGGAAAGCGAGTGCGCAAATTTTGAAGTTTGGGTTCGTGTATGCCATTGCCATTTGCTTGAATATCGGCCTTTCCATTTTCTTCATTCGTTTGGGCGTTCACTACTTCATCTCGAAGATGCTCGCGATCGGGATCGTGATGTTTTACAACTACTTCATGCTCCATAGCTTTGTGTTTCGGAGGAGTTCTTCTCAGGGATAATTGAGTCGCAGGAGCAGCAAATCGGGAAAGTGCTGAAGAATTTCCGTGTAGTTTTTTAGAGCTGGGGGGACAGATGGAAGAAGTGCATACGTTACATGTGCTTTTTTCAGCGCCTCCAATATTTGCCTTGCGGAGAGTTGCGAATCAATAGAATCCTGCCATCCATGTGGAAGAAATTGTTCACGCGCCACCGCGCAACTTTCTCTCGACCTAAGGAAGAGAGAGAGGACACGACATTGCTGCGTAAGATTGAGTGCTTTGTTGACAGCGTACGTTCCGAAGATGTCGCGAGGGGGGATGGGTTGGGAGGGAACGAGATCGTGTTGGATGATCCCCCTTTTAAGCAATTCCGCATCCGAAGCGCCGTACATGTAATCTTGCTCGCTGAAAAATGGGTAATGGTTGGTATAGATCATCAAGTCATCCGCGGCCTTAAGTGTTGTCAAAACAACTTGTTCCTTGGGGAGATTGTTCAATTGATGGATTTCTTCTTCAAATGCGACACGTGAGTTTCTCGTCGGGCAGAAGGCGGTCCACTTCGCGGATTCATCAGATTCGACATGAATGGTGGAGAAGATGATCGCCAATGTTACGGCAAGAAAGAATGCAAATTCCGTTCGAGGTTTTCTGAGGAAAAATGAGATCGCAAGAAGGGCGCTCATCGTAAGGGGAACGATGAGAATTTTTTGGTAGTGGCTCGAGAATTCCGCCTCATGCCCCGTTAAAAGAGACTGATTCAAGACGAGAATTCCCGCGAGTAAGAGGATGCAGAGAGGAAGTATTGCAGAGAATTCACGTTTTCGCTTTCCCTGCCAAAGGAGCAGCAGGAACATTATTAGGAGTTCACCCTGAAGGAATGGATTGCTCGGCCAGTGCGTATCGATAATGCCGAGACGTTTCCATGTCTCTGCAGCGATAGGATTGGCGCTCCATTGTGCCATGTGTAGGAGATAGGGAGAGCCGATCAGGATCAGGGGGATTACGACAAAAGATGTTTGTCGAAGGCGCTCGCGCCACGTGGGTTGCTTCGCCATTGTTTCCAGGAGCAAGAGAGCTTCCGCAGCCAGACAGTATGTCCAGTGGAAGGGATACACGTAGAGCATGAGTCCGATGAGTGTCGAGCGCAGGAGAACGTAGAGAGGCTTGTTCCTTTTGGGAGAAAGAAAGAACAAGAGGTAGGCGAAGAGGAAGAGATCGGTGATCTGCGGGCTGATCGGTCGTTTCCAAAGAATCAATGATGGCCCAAGAAAGAGGAGCCCAATGAGGAGCGTCCTCTGCCAGGGTTTTGGGAGAAGGGGGCGAGAGGCGAGCCAAAGCAGGAAGACGAGGAGGAAGGGCGCGATGAAGTCCACTGCGACCGAAACCGTTTTTATCGGGACTCCGAGGAGGAGCGGTATCGCCTCAATTAATTCTGCGAGATTGCCGAGTGGGTATTGCTGCAATCGTCGCTCCCACATCGCGGGATTTCCGATTCCTGAGTGCCCGTCTCCGACTTCTCGGATTCGTGCGAGATAGAACGCCTCGTCCGAGCTCTCCCTCACAATATCTGGATAGCGCATTTCTTGATTCAGGACGATCGCGCGTAACAATGGGAGGTTGATCAATGCACTTGCGATGAATGCCAAAGCCAAGCCATAAATTACGTTGAGCGCTACGTCTCTTCGCATGGAGCCATTCAAACAGAATAGCCCCGTGCTGACTAGGGGCCGATTGGAGGAGGTTTGGTCGTAATGTCTTTTCTTTGCATTCCCTGTGTTTGCTTTTTCGTTATAGTGCCTCCATGGCAAAAGTCGCCGTCATTGCTGGGGCTGGCCCCGCGGGCCTCACCGCCGCGTACGAGCTCCTGAAGCGTTCGGATATCGTGCCGATGGTTTTCGAGGAGACGGAGATGATTGGCGGTATCTCGCAGACGTACGCGTACAAAGGCAATAGGATCGACATCGGAGGACATCGGTTCTTCAGCAAGAGCGCACGCATCATGAAGTGGTGGTTCAACATTCTCCCGCCGCAAGGAGCGCCGGCGGCGGATACCGTGGAGAAGGGGCACGAGATCGATTATGCGGATGAAGTCCTCATCGATTTTCTCTGCGAAGCGTGCGCAGGAGGGACGAAGACCGTGCGCCGCCACGCCCCCGATCCCGAGAAGGAAGATGCTGTGATGCTTCAGCGCCCCCGCCTCTCTCGCATCTTCTACCTCCGCAGTTTCTTCCCATATCCTGTCGCGATCACGCTCTCCGTCGCGATGCGGCTGGGCATCTTCAACACGTTCCTCATCCTCCTCAGTTACATTAAGGCGCAGATTTTTCCCATTCAAGACGAGACGTATCTGGATGCCTTCTACACCAATCGCTTCGGGAAGCGGCTCTTCGAGACGTTCTTCAAGTCGTACACGGAGAAGGTGTGGGGCGTTCCGTGCAATCAGATTCGCGCCGATTGGGGCGCACAACGCGTGAAGGGACTCTCGCTTCGAGGCGCGCTTATCCATGCCGTCAGAGATCTTCTCGTGAGCGAGAATGCAAAGAAGCAGGAGCAGCGTGAGACGACGCTCATCACGCGATTCCACTATCCCAAATTCGGTCCCGGGCAGCTCTGGGAGACGGTCGCGAAGCAGGTCACGCAGTGCGGCGGCGAAGTGCAGATGCATTCGCGCGTCGTTGGTGTGCGCACGGAGGGCGGCAAGGTCGTCGCTGTGACGGTTGAGGACAAGAAGACGGGAGTGAAGAGGGAGGTGGCGTGCGACTACTTCTTCTCCACGATGCCGGTTCGAACTCTCATTTCTATGATGACGCCGGCCGTGCCCAGCGACATTGCGGAGGTGGCGAAGGGGCTTGTGTATCGAGATTTTCTGACGGTGGGGCTTCTCTTGAAGAAGCTTAACGTTCTCGAGCATGGCAAGCCTGCGCAGGCGACGGTTCCCGACAACTGGATCTACGTGCAGGAGCGCGACGTGCGTGTGGGGCGCATTCAGATCTTCAATAATTGGAGTCCCTACATGGTTGCCGATCGCAACAATAGCTGGATTGGACTCGAGTACTTCGTGAACGAAGGCGACGATCTGTGGTCGAAGAAGGATGAGGATATGGTCCGGTTAGGGGTCGAGGAGATGGTGAAGATCGGCTTTCTGAAGTCCGAGGACGTTCTCGATGGGTGCGTCCTACGCATTCCGAAAGCGTACCCATCGTACATCGGCACCTATGACCAGCTCGCGCAGGTCCAGAAGTTTACGGATGGTATTTCCAATCTCTTCCTCATTGGCCGCAACGGGCAACATCGCTACAACAATCAGGATCACTCCATGCTTACAGCGATGCTTGCGGTGGATAACATCCTCGAAGGGCGCACGGACAAATCCAATATTTGGGGCGTCAACATCGATGACGATTATCACGAGGGTAAGAAATAGAAGTTACGTGTTTAGCAATAGTCCTTCGAAACTCCGAATGTCATCCTGAGCTTGCCGAATGGGTGACGTATGCATGGTTCGGCAGGCTCACCAAGACATACGTCATTTTTTTATTTGATATTCTTCGCATACCACTCCACCGATTTCTCGATCCCCTCATCGAACGATGTTTTCGGATCGTACCCGAGCACCCTCTTCGCTTTTTCGATGTCTGCAACATAGCGAATAACTTCTCCGGTTCGTGGGGATTTCATCTCCAGGGGGGAGGAGCTCTTCAAGAGTTGTGTGATGCGCTGGGCAAGGTGTGTGATGGTGGTCGCTTCGCCGAAGGCGATGTTGTATGTGTCGTTCTTCGCGGCTTCGAATCGATCGATCGCGGCGATGATCCCCGCAATGGTATCGTCGATGTAGGTGAAATCCAGACACTTGTCCTTTCCGAAGACGACGAGAGGATCGCCCCTACGAGCCAAACGGATGAAGTTTGGGACAACGCGTACGGAGTCATCGTACATGCCGTAGACGTTCGAGAAGCGGAAGATGATGTGATCAATCCCGTAGCAACGCGTGTATGCCTCGACGAGCGCTTCACCGGCGATCTTGCTCGCCGTATAGGGGCTTTCGCAGTTCTCCATGCGCGCCATGTCCTCCGTGTAACGCTCGGCAGGAATGTTGCCGTAGCACTCGCGGGAGGATGCGAAGAGGATGCGCTTGATGTTCTTCCTACGTGCAAACTCAAGGATGTTGAAGGTTGTCAGGAAGTTGTCGCGGGCGCGATCGGGATGCTCGACGAGTTCGTAGACGCGAGCATTGGCCGCGAGATGCACGACAATATCGGCATTGATGTCCATTTTCTCAAGCGCGTGCTCATCCCGCAGATCAACTCTTTTCGTGATGGCATCAATGCTCGGTTGCCACTTGTTCGGTTCCCAGTCGATGCCGACGACTTCCAGTCCTCGTTCAAGAAGTTTCTCAACGAGTCTCGTGCCGATGGTTCCGGAGGAACCCGTGACGATAATCTTCATGCGAAGGGATTGTGCCTGGGAAGGCGCAAATGGGCAAAGGAGAGAAAATACACGATTCTCTCAGTGTTCGTCTATCTGCAAATTCTCATCACCGTAGAGGATCTTTGCCGGCTGGATTCTCTTCGCCTCCTTCGGATCCGTCACGAGGTAGATCCTCGGCCTTTCGCCCACATCCATCTCTTTCCCCACGAAGACTTCCGGTCGCACGTACCATCGCAACTCCTGTCCCGCAGCGCCGAGGACGATCACGGAGTCTGCGTGGGCATTCACGAGCACGGTATTCACCGTCGCCGCATGCGCGTTCCACCACCCCTCTTTCTGATACATCAGCTCTGCTGAAGACGTGGCGAACGACGGAGACGGCGGGAGGAGCAGGAACGCATTTGCGACCAGCGTGGCGAGGAGCAGCGAGCGGAGCCACAACTTGAAGTGGATGAAGATCGCGGCGGCAGGGATCGTCCAGAAGACGAGGAAGACGGTGTAGTACTCGTGCGTCGGACCGAGGAAGAGGCTGAGGAATGATCCGATGATGAGCAGGATCCAGATGGGCCACGGGACAGAGCGCAGAGCGAGGATCCCGCAGAGGAGGACAATCATCGCGATGCCGAGGATATTCTTCCAAGTGAAGAGAAGGAGAGAGACGCGTGATGCGAATCCTCCGATGCCAAACATGTTTCCTCCGTAGAGTGCGAGGGTAGCGAGGATGCCGGGATGTGCGGGGATGAAGAATGCGATGGGAAGGAGGCTCAGAACCAAAAGCCAGAAGATGTCATCTTTGAGCACGCGTCCACGACTTGAGAGGAAGTGCCCGACGAGGAGGAAAAGCGGCAGGAGGAAGCCTTGGGTCTTGATGAAGGTTGCGGCGAGGCTCGCGAGGAAGAGGCAGAGGAGTGCGAAGGGATGACGCTGTTTTCTTGCGGCGAGGAAACAGAGCGTCGTCGCCCCCCAGAAGAATCCGAGCATCGTATCGAGGTACGCGAGACGGCTGAAGAGAATGGCACTCGGGAAGACGCTCGCAAGGGCGGCGGCAAGCAGCGCGCCCCTTTTTGGAAAGATCATCTTCGCCAATCCGTAGATCAGCAGAATTGTGAGGATACCGAAGATCGCGGAGACCGCGCGAGCCGCGATCAGCGACTGACCGAGAAATTGCGTTGCATGAAGAATGGCAATCCCGAGAGGGGGATGCCCGATGGAATCGCCGAGAACGTACTGTGCCTCGTCCGTCGCCAGATCCGGGATGCCAAGTCCGAGGCATCGCATCGCAACACCGAAGGCAACGATGAGGAGGAGTGCCGCCTCTTCTCTCTTCATGCGCATCAGTGGCAGGTGGAAGCAATAATAGATGGCTGTTCAACAATGCTGGAGCGGTAGCGGTAGTCCCATGAGAAACAAATTTTTCCGCCGCTCTCCGTTATACGTTCGAGTGACGCGTCGGTCAGCCACCATCCCCGTTCGCGCAGATCCTTCATGGAGAGGGAAGCGGCCGCGCGGACTTTGGGATTCAGGAAAGGAGCCATGCCCGGAAGCCGTTTGAGCGATGGAGCGCAGACGGCAAGACTGATGAGAGCGCAGAGGAGGAGAACGCCGCGGTGCATAGCATCATGCTACCAACCTCCTTTAGTTATTACACCCCGTAATACTTTCGGTACCACTCAACGAATTTTGGTACGCCTTCCTGGATCATGGTTTTGGGCTCGTAGCCGAGCATCTTCTGCGCCTTGGAAATGTCCGCGTCCGTGCGCACCACGTCGCCCGGCTGCATCTCGAGGAATTCCTTCTTCGCCTCCTTCCCGCAGCTCACCTCCACCATGCGCACGTACTCCATCAGCTCCTCCCTGCGTCCGCATCCGAGATTGAAGACTTCTTCCGGATAGTTCTTGT
>CAIJNU010000092.1 GCA_903822115.1 uncultured Candidatus Peregrinibacteria bacterium | reverse complement strand
CGCTCGCGGCATTCGTCGGTTACTCGGTATTCGTAATCCGGAAGTACGAACATGCTTCGCATACCCTGCGAGGAAAGATGCAGCGATGGACCGAGGAGCGCATGAACGGCAAGAAGTTCTTCCACATGCCGCTCTTCCCGAGGTAATCACCACGAACAAAAAAGAGGCGGCATGCGCCACCTCTCTCTTTGGAATGCAACGATTAGCTGCAGCTACCGCAACCTGGGCCAAACCCACAGCTACCGCAGCCGGGGCCGAACCCGCAGCTTCCACAACCTGGTCCACTGATCATAGTGATTGGGGGAAGAAAGTAACGTCTGCAGTTTACTGAGGATGAAGAGAACTGTCTAGCACTCGTCAAGTTTGAGTGCCAAACCGAACGCACATGGAGGCCGTATCCTGGGTAGATTCGATGAAAGAACGCGTGAAAAAAAGTCGGGATTTTTTTCGTCTCCTCAAAATGGATGCTTGCGACCGAGTTCGTCCCGATGGTATTTGCCGAATTCCGCGATCTGCCGCGCCAGTGATCCCTCCACCACCGGACCTTCGGTGCAGAGGCGAATTCCCAGCGGATCGACGGTGCAGTTGCCACAGAGTCCGTAGCCGCACTTCATGTAGCGCTCGAGGGAAAGTAGACACTTCGTCCCCTCCTTCGCCGCCAAATCGCTCACCGCGACGAGCATCCTCTCGGGTCCGCACGCGAAGATCTGATCGAATTTCACACCGCTCGAAAGCAACTCAGCGAGCACGGTGACGTTGTATCCCTTGTGACCCTCAGACCCATCGTCCGTCGCGATGTGCACGGTTGTGCGGGGAAGTGATGCAAACGATTGCTGATACAGAAGATGCTCACGGCTCCGCGCTCCGATGATGACATCGAGCGTGCAGCCGTCCTGCGCCGCCTTTGACGCCGCGAAGAACATCGGTGCGGCTCCGTATCCTCCCGCCACGAGTGCGAGGTGCTGCTTCTTCTCCCACGCGTACGAAGTGCCGAAGGGGCCGCGAATGCCCACGAGATCTCCCGCTTTAAGCTTGGCCAGCGCCTGCGTCATATCGCCGACGGCGAAGAACGTGACCTGGAGGTTTTCGCCGTCATCAAGCGCAATGCTCATCGGAATTTCATCTCTTCCCGGAAGCCAGAGCATGAGGAATTGGCCGGGGAGAGAGCCGAGAGAAATCGGGAGCATGAAAGTCGTGACCATGTCGGTCTCCTTGCGAACTTGAGCGATGCGCAGCGTGCGAGGAAGCCGGCTCTGAAGTGGAATGGATTTCATTTGGCAATGACGGCGCGACGGCGCATCTCCTCATGCATGCCCCCAACCAACTCCTCCAAATCCTCCACCCCTTCCCTCTCGCCCCACTCCTGCATCTCAGCGGCGACTTTCTTGAAGACGTCGAATCCTCGCGTGCTGATCGCCGTGCCGATCCCGATGAGCGACGCTCCGGCGAGCATCAGCTCAATCGCATCCTCTCCGGTGTGCACGCCTCCGGTCCCGATGATCGGGAGCTTACCCTCGGTCGCGGCGTAGACATCCGCGATGCACCGCACCGCGATGGGCTTGATCGCTGGCCCCGACATGCCGCCGACTTTGTTTGAGAGAATCGGCATGCGGCTGCGAAGATCGATGGCCATCCCCGGCCCGACGGTATTGATGACCGTGAAGCCATCCGCGCCTTCCTTCGCGCATGCGATCGCGATCTCCGCGATGGAGAGCGCGTTGGGCGAGAGCTTGATGAAGACCGGCGTCTTGCCGGCAACGGCTTTGACCGCCTTGGTGACGGCACCGGCAGCCGGAGCGGAACAGGCGAAGGGTTTGCCGAATTCATCCTCCACGTTCGGACAACTGATATTCACCTCGAGGAAGTCCGGCTTCATCGGCAGCAGTGCTTCCGCCGTCTTTCCGTAGTTCTCGACCGACTCTGCGATGATGTTGAGGATGAGGGGGGCGGGTTTATTGATCATGTATGCCGCCATCTCCTCGCGCGCCTTCTCGGGCCCCGCGTCCGGCACGCCGACAGCGTTGAGCGTCCAGTGCTCCGTAGAGATAATCGTGGGATTGGGATGCCCCTTGTGCTCGTGGAGCCAAATCGACTTCGTCGTAATGCCTCCCGCTCCTCCCGCTTCCGCCGCCCTGCGCCAACTCGCCGCCGTGATCCCCCAAATACCCGAGGCGAGGACAGTCGGGTTTTCGAAGGTGACCCCGTGAACAGTCTGCGTGAGCTTCATCGAATACATTGTACAGTGCCAAGGCCAATGATCCACCATTCTCAGGAGTGACCCGGCTTCGTCATCCTCCACGGATCGAGTGCGCGATTCAATTCTTCATCGGAGAGGATCTGCTTCTGGCGGCAAATTTCCCTGATCGTTTTGCCGCTTGCGAATGCCTCCTTCGCGATCGCTGCCGCCTTCTCGTAGCCGATGAGCGGCACCAGCCCCGTGACGAGTGAAAGGCTCTTCTCCACGCCCGCTTCGCACGCCGCGCGGTTCGCCTGCATGCCGCGTAGACAATCGTCGGTGAAGGCATCCGTGACCGATGCGAGGAGGCGGATGCTCTCGAGAAGCTTCTCCCCCATCACCGGCATCATGATATTCAATTGGAATTGTCCGCCGTTCGCTCCCCCAAAGACGATCGTCTCGTCGTTGCCGAAGACGGCGGCGCACACCTGCATCACGCTCTCGCAGAGCACCGGATTCACTTTGCCCGGCATAATGGAGCTTCCGGGCTGGAGGTCGGGGAGGATGATTTCGTAGATGCCGCAGCGCGGACCCGAACCGAGGAAGCGCAGACTATTGGCGATGGAGTGAAGCGAGACGGCGATGGTTTTGAGGAGTGCGTGACACTCGACGACGGAATCGCGCTGCGCGTTGGCCTCGAAGTGATTACCCGCCTCCTGGAAGCGCATTCCCGTCTTCTCGCGCAGGATCATGCACACGGTGTGTGCGAACTTGGGGTGCGTGTTGATGCCCGTACCCACGGCGGTGCCGCCGACGGGGAGCTCCAGAAGCGCCTCCATCGCGCGCTCCGCGCGCCCGCACGCAAGCTCCGCCTGCCGCGCGAATCCCGACATCTCCTGCCCGAGCGTCATCGGCGTGGCATCCGCGAGGTGCGTGCGTCCGATCTTCAGAATGTCCTGCCACGTGCGGGATTTCTCCTCCAGCGTCTCCCAACACTTGCGCAGGGAGGGCAGGAGCGAGTCCCGAATCAGCTGCGCTCCCGCGATGTGAATG
>CAIJNU010000091.1 GCA_903822115.1 uncultured Candidatus Peregrinibacteria bacterium | reverse complement strand
GATAATTTTGAGATTCCACCTCGTGAGATTCCTCCTTCCACTTCCATCCGCGCGTGACAGTCTCTTCCTTCGTCAGCGGGAAGTATTCCTGTGCGATGGTTTCGTTATAGCCAAATGGGCTCAGCGCATAGGGGAAGAACTGCCCCCACTCTCCGGTGCGCTTCATGAGTTCTTTCAGTTTCGGCAGCAACTCCTCGTACTCCTCCTTCGTGTACTGCTTGTTGAGGACGCAGAAGCGGGCGGATTTTAACCCCACGCATCCGAAGCAATCTTTCGAAGCGAAGCAGTTGTCGCAGTAGAAGAGATCCGCGCACTCATTCTGGCTGGTGTGGCAGCCCATGCATCGGTAATTGTCTCCGATGGTCAGGCATTGGTAGCAGAGTTCGGCTTTCGCGCCCGAGAAATTGCAGTCGGCGCAATCCTTGAAGCTCTCGAGTGTCGCACCGTACAGACAGTCTTCGCAGTTCTTCAGGTCGTATCCCTGGGAAATGTTTTTGCAGTTGTAGAGGTAATCGCCGGTGACGTTCTCGCAGTTGAATCCGTGGTAGCACTTCACGATTTCCTTCCCGATGAGTTCCTCCACCTTCTTCTTCGCAAATTCGATCGTGTGGGAGTTTCCCGTATTCAGCTCCGCGAGTTTCTTGCGATAGTCTTCTTTCGAATGCGGCTGATTGAAGATGTGGAATTCTTTGTTCTTGAGTCCCACGCAGCCGAAACAGTCACTGCAGCCCGTACAGTGCACGAGGAACATCGAAGACGAACAATTGTCGCAATCACGCGAGAAGTTCAGAGAGTGACACTGCACGCAGTCGATGCATTCGTAGCAGAATTCCGATCGATAGGTGTAGAGGCAGTCGTAGCAATCTTTCGATTGCCAGACGATGTGACCGTACGAGCAATCCTCGTTGCGCACGTTCCCGAAGACGAGGTAGCAATTTCTGCTATTGAAGGACATGTTGCAGTAGTCCGTGTTCTCGCAGTTCGTGTTCATGATGGACATGCGCGGGACACTGCGGTGGAGAGTCGCGACTTGCTCGAAGAACGATTTCGAGAAATCCGGATCAATCCCATAGTCGTGGGCGCTCCACTTGTCGCTCCACCACTCATGCAGTTCGTACACCGGAAAGGAGACGTCCTTATCGTACATCGCGATAATCTTCTTCCCCGTCAGATCGCACGTGCGGTGGTAGAGATTAAAGAAATTTCGGAAGACGAGCCGGCGCTGTCTGCGGCAATCGGGACAGTCGACGGGATCGGGTACGTCGAGGGTCTCGTAGAGTTTTCTCTCTTCGGGGAGGAGATCGAAGGGGGCCGAACATTGCTTGCAAGTCGCCATTTCAATTGACGGAAGAAAGATAACACTCTTCACAGTAGATGACCTCCGAATGGTCGGGCGAAAAAGTCGTTTTCATCTGCTTCCCGCATTTTGCGCATGTGCGATCCCAGAGGCGACGTGGATTGCGTGCGGCAACGCGATCGGCATGTCTCTGGTCGGGGCAGCGGCTTGGGAGGGAGAGACCCATCGTTCGGTAGAACTTCAATTCCTGAGGAATAATTTTGAAGGGCTTGCCCGATATGGAACATCGCAGAATCTGATCGCAGACAGAGTCTGGAACCTCATTGATTGTGAGCGGCGGCGAGATCGCAGGTCCGAGGTACGCTTCTTTCTTCTCACGATCCTCGTACCAATGCCATCCTTTTGCTTCCACCTCTTCTCTCTTTTTTGGGAATTGTTCATGCGCGACCGTCTCGTTATATCCCATGTACGAGAGGCTCGGATCGAAATGCTCCCCCCACTCTTCGGTCTTGCGCATGTGTTCAATGATCTTGGGCACTAGCGTTTCATATTCTTCCTTCGTGTACTGCTTGTTCAAAATGCAGTGCTTTTTCTTGCGAAGGCTGATGCAGCCGAAGATGTCGGAGCATCCGTGGCATTCCCGTGAGTACCACTGGTTGTCTCCATACCAGCAGAGAAAGGTGGAGAATGCGTGCTCGACGCTCACGGTGGATCCCGCTTCACAGGCCCACTTCACGCCGTCCGGCGCGTTGTATGTACAGTCGTAGCTGCGCAACGCCTTCGGTGTGTAACAGAGATAATTGCTGTCCTCGCCGTCAGTGATGTCGAAGGAGTAATGGCAGTTCTTCGAGGAGAAGATCATGTCACCCGTACAATCCTCGCTCCCGTAAATATGCGATCCGCGGTGCGGAAGCGGCATGCGGAGTTTCTCCAATTGTGATTTCAAATTCTCGATTGTCGCATTCGTGAGAGGGAAGAGCGCGCTGATGCGTTTCTGGTATTCCTCTTTACTCATCTGTTCATTGAGGAAGCAGTACTCGCGGTTCTGGAGACCGAAGCAGAGGCAGCAATTCTTGCAACTCTGACAATCTTCGATCATCAGAGACGAGGAGCAATTGCGACAGTTGGAGAAGAAGAAACATTCGTAACAATTTTGCGAAGCACTGCCTTCGTAGCACCACTGGCACGAGTAGAGGGAGAGACCGTCGAGACAATTTTTGGAATCGATGACGAACCGGCCGAAGAGACAATCCTCGCTGTTCCCGCCCCCGAAGAGCAGGTAGCAGTTGCGCATGTTCAGGGTGTGATTCGTGTAGTAGCTGTTCTCGACATTCGTCGTGAAGAGCGCCTGGTGAGGGGCGCTAAGTCCGAGCGCTGAAAATTGTTCCGAGAATGTTTTTCCAAAATCAAACTCGCGGCCGTAGCTCAGCTCATCCCATCGGTCGCTCCAGAATTCATCCTGATCGTAGACGACGTACGGCTTGTCGGCCGCGTAGATGGAGACGATCTGCTTGCCTGTGAGATCGGATTTGCGATGATAGAGGAAGCGCTCATTGCGGAAACTCAAACGCCGGATGAATCTGCACTCGGGACAGTGCGTGGGCGGAGGAAGGTTCATCTTCGAGCTGCCGATGACGGGCGAAACCTCCTCGTAGAAATTCAGATCATCGGAGGTGATCTCGAATGCTCCGCCGCATCCTTTGCATTTTTTTTGCATCAGTAGACGGAAGCAAGATAGCACTTCTCGCAGTAGATGATTTCCGAGCGGTCCGGAGCATACGTCGTTTCCACTTGTGCCGAGCACTTCGCGCATTGCCTCGTCCAGAGTTTTCGCGGGTTTCGCAGTGCCAGCCTCTCCCTGTGCCGTTGATCCGGACACTTGCGAGGGATCGGTATGCCCATCTCCCGGTAGAACTTCAATTCTTGCGGAATGATTTTGAACGGTTTTCCGGTTTCCTCGCATGTCAGGATCTTTCCGCAGATGGAATCATCGGTTGTGCGGATGCTCTCGGGGATCTGCACTTGCGGCCCGAGGTAATTCCGTCGCTCCTCATCCTCATGCCATGCAAGTCCGCGTCTCGCGACTTCTTCCCTTGAGAGCGAGAAGTAATCTTGGGCGAGGGATTCGTTGTACGAAAAAGGCGCGAGAGATGACGGAAAGAACTCCCCCCACTCTCCGGTTTTCCTCATATGTTCGATGATTTTCGGCACAAGCGTTTCGTACTCCTCCTACGTGTACTGCTTATTGAGGATGCAATATTGCTGTCGTTTAAATCCTATGCAGCCGAAGATGTCTTTGCAGTTCCCGCAGTAAGCGCTGTAGAGAACGTCGTTCCCCAGCGGATAGATCAAGAATGAGAAGAGCGTGCGCTGTCCGGAGATGCAGAATCCCTGGTAATCCAACTCCGCGCCGTACCCCGCGCCGTACATGTCGTGGCAGTCTTTGCTCTCGCTCGGAATGTTCTGTGAGTAGGCGCAATCCTGCCCCAACTTTCCGTCGAAGCACTGTCGGCAGTTCTTGCACTGCAGCAGGTTGTCGCCCGTGCAGCCCTCGCACTGGAGCAGATGCGCGTGCAGACGAGGCTGCTTGCGCCACAATTCCATGGCTCGTTCGCGCGCAAGCTCGATGGAACTCCTGGTGAGGATAAGCTCCTTGAGCTTCTCTTGGTATTCGTCTTTCTGCATCGCGGTATTGAAGAGGTGATACTGCTTTCCGCGCAGTCCCGTGCAGCCGAAGCAGTCGCGGCAATTCTTGCAGTCGAAGGAGAAATCCACATTCTCGCAGTTGGTGAGCTCTTGAGAGTAGAAGCATCGGTAACACGATTCGCTGTCGAGGAGCTGGTAGCAGAAGCGGCACTCTTTGCAGAAGGAACAATCCATGCAGTCGCTGCAACCGAAGAGCATGTCACTGAAGTGGCAATCCTGGCACTGATCGCTGGCGAAGAGCAGGTAGCAGTTCTTCACGCCCCAGTTGTAGTTGCCGTACTCGGAGTTTTCGCTCTGCTCCACATGCCTGCTCGGGATCGGAACGACGCGCAGCAGATCGGAGAATTGTTCGAAGAACGGACGTGAGAAGTCGAAGTCACGCGCAAATTTCTGCGCGTCCCACGTATCGCCCCACCACTCGCTCTGCTCGTAAACGGTGAAAGGTTTATCGGGCGAGTAAATGGAAATGATCTGCTTCCCTGTGAGGTCGCACTTGCGATGGTAGAGCTTGCGGTCGTTCCTCCACGTGAATCGCTGCTGCGTGCGGCAGTCGGGACACTTCGAGGGCGGAGGAACAAGTTGCTTCTTGCCCGCGAACACGGGCGAAACCTTCTCATAGAACTCGAGATCGTCGGGCGTGATCTCGAAGGGGGCCGAACATTGGGTGCAGGATTTCTTCATATCAATATACGGAAGAGAGGTAGCACTTCTCGCAGTAGACGGTCTCATGACGGTCAGGAGCGAAGGACGTCTGGATTTCCACACTGCACTTCTGGCACTTCCTCTTCCAGAGTCTGCGCGGATTTCTCTGGAGGAATCTCCTTCGGTGGCGCTCATCAGGACAGAGGTGCGGAATGGGAATGTTCTTCTCTCGATAGAATTTCAATTCCTGCGGAATGATCTTGTAAGGTTTACCGGTCGCTTCGCAGGTGAGGATTTCCTTACAGATGTCATCCGGCACCTGATCGATGAGGTCGGGAACGACGTAGTCGGGTCCCAGGTACTGCTTCTCCTGGTCTTCGTCATGCCAGAGCCACCCGCGCCGCAGCACCTCCTCTTTTTCCAGTGGTGCATGGTCATACGCGGACGTCTCGTTGTAGGCGTAGATGCTTATGGATGGTGGGAAGAAAGTGCCCCACTCTCCGGTCTTGTTCATATGTTCGATGATCTTCGGTACGAGCGCTTCGTACTCCTCTTTCGTGTATTGCTTGTTCAGGATGCAGAACTCCTGTTGCCGCAGGCCCACGCATCCAAACGAGTGCTTCGCGGAGAAGCAGTGATCGCAGTAGAGGAGTTCCGAGCAGTTTGACCAGCAGAGGTTGCAGAAGAGAAGGTGGTAGACGTCGTAGCCGCAGGCCTGGCACGAGTAGATCAGGTCCGCATTCTGTCCCCAGTGGCTGTAGTCCTGGCAATTCCTGCTGTTTTGCACGCAGTGGCAGTATGCGCAATCTTCAAGGTCGTTGCTCTCGAAGCATTCCCGCGAATTCTTGCAGTTGCGAAGGTAGTCGCCGGTGCAGTTTTGTAGGTTTGCGCCGTGAAATTCTTTCACAATTGGATCGCCGAGGTGCTTCTCGATTTGCTCACGAGCGTTTTTCATTTCCTTGGCGCTTCCCGTGTTCACGGTCTTTAGGAACTTTTCATATTCCTCGCGCGTTTTCTGCACATTGAAAACCATGTACTGCTTGTTCACTTGATTCGTACAGCCGAAGCAGTCTCTGCAGCCTTGGCAATCGCGGAGAAAGAAGGAATTTCTGCAATTGATGCAATCGCGGCAGTAGCGCAGGTCGTAGCATTCTCTGCAGCTCACGCACTCATAGTGCAGCTCACAGCGCTCGAGGTTGAGATTATCGACGCAATCCTTGCACTGATTGATCCAGAGGCCGTAGTAGCAGTCTTCGTCTTGGTTGCTGGAGAAGAGGAGGTAGCAATTTCGCAACTGACTCGCCGTGTTGCAGTAATCGCTGTTCTCGTACGGTTTCTCGAGAATGCGCGCCAGACGCGGGACGCGGTTTCGAAGTTCTGCGAACTGTTCGAAGAACGGTCGCGTGAAGTCGAACGGCACGCCGTATTCGCGTGCGTCCCACGCGTCTCCGTACCACTCGTCGTTCTCATAGACCGGGAAGGGGTGATCGGGGACATAGCAGGAGATGATCTGCTTCCCTGTCCGACTGCATTTGCGATGGTAGAGGTTGCGCTCGTTGCGCTGCGTGAGGCGAATCTGCATGCGGCAGAACGGGCAGTGCTCGGGTTCGGGAATCAAGAATGTTTTTCCGCCGAACTTCGGCGCTACGGTTTCGCGGAATTTCATATCATCGGGCGCGATCTCGAAAGGGGCCGAACACTGTTTGCAAATTTTTTGCATCAGAAGACGGAGGAGAGGTAACACGATTCGCAGTAGATGATCTCGGGGCGATCAGGAGCATACGTCGTTTGGATCTCTGTTGAGCACTTTGCGCAATTGCGAGTCCAGAGGCGGCGGGGGTTGTGGTGAGCCATGCGTTCATTGTAACGCTGCTGCGGACATTTCTTGGGAGGGGCGATATGCATCTGTCGATACAGTGCGAGCTCCTGCGGGATGATTTTGTAGGGCTTATCGGTGACGGAACATCGAAGGATTTCCTTACAAATCGCATCGTCCGCCTCCTCGATCGTCTTTGGAACCATCACTCTCTTGCCCATGTAGTGTTCCTGATCTTCATTCCGATTCCATTTCCATCCTTTCGAGGCGGCTTCCTCCGACGTGAGAGGGAAGAAGTCACTCGCCATTGTTTCGTTGTAACCAAACGGCGAAAGCTTCGTGGGAAAGAATTTTCCCCATTCATTTGTCCTGTGCATGGCTTCGATGATTTTCGGAACGAGCTTCTCATATTCCTCTTTTGAGTATTGCTTGTTGAGGATGCAGTACTTCTTATGCTTGAGGCTGCTGCATCCGAAGCAATGCTCACAGTGGAAGCAGAGACTGCAGTAGAGGAGGTTTTTATTGAACCAGCAGATGTCGTTGAAGCAGTGCATGTAATTGGTCTCGCTGCCCACCGCTTCGTACACGAGCTCCGAGTGATCATCGTTATTCACATCCATCGCATCCTTCATGTGCGTCGCATTTGCCACGAATTTGCAGTCCTGCATGTCGATCACTTCGTAGCAATCGACGGCATTCTTCGCGTTGATGATGGCGTTGCCCGTGCAGCCTTCCGCATTGATGCAGTCCATGTACTTCCGTGGCATCGATTGTGTTCGCTTCTCGAATTGCTTGAATGCCGCGGGGATATCCTTCCTGAGCTCCTCGACGAGTGTGAGATATTTCTCTTTCGTGTACTGGGTATTTCCGATGCAGAATTGCGCGTTCTGCAGATTGTAGCAAGCGAAGCAGTCTCGGCATCCGCGCAGGTTGTAACCGATGACGCAGTCGGAACAATTGGCGCAGTTCGTCAGATGCTGACAGTTGTAACAGTGATCGGAATCGATGACCTCGTAGCAGAGCTCGCCGTCTTTCAAGTTGCTGCAGTCGCAGCAGTTTCTCGATGTCCAGGAACGATTGAGGTAGAAGGAATCCTCGCACTCCCCGGACGTGAAGAGGAGGTAGCAATTCTTGTTGCGCATGCAGAAATTGCAGTACTCACTGTTCTGATGTTCTTTGTTGATGAGATTGATGCGTGGAGTGGCGGAGAAGAGATCAGCGAATTGTTCGAAGAATGATTTATTGAAATCGAAGTTTCTTCCGTACTCGAGCGGATCCCAGGCATCGCTCCAAAATACTTCTTGATCGTAGACTTTTTGAGCGCTCTCGGGCGCGTACATGGAGATGATCTGTTTCCCCGTGAGGTCGCACTTGCGGTGGTAGAGATTGCGTTCGTTGCGCCATGAGAGCCTCCGCTGCTGTCGACAATCGGGACAGAGCGTTGGCGGAGGAATCAGCTCTTTCTTCCCCGCAAACTCCGGCGAGACTTTCTCGAGGAACTTCAGATCATCGGGTGTGATCTCGAAGGGGGCCGAACATTGTTTACAGACTGCTTGCATACGAAAAAAGAAAATCAATAAAGATCAAGTTTCATTTGAAAGTCATTGTCCTTCTAGTCGTCAATATTGTCCAACAGCTGTATAAATCATCAATTTTTTTGTTTATATTTAGCCAAAATAATAAAAAATATAGTGTAGAAAATAATCTACAACAATGATACTATGGTAGGGATGATTACCGAACTCCTCTCCCTCGGCCTCACGGATGAAGAGGCAAAAGTTTACCTTGCCTGTCTCGAGATCAATG
>CAIJNU010000090.1 GCA_903822115.1 uncultured Candidatus Peregrinibacteria bacterium | reverse complement strand
CGGACCGAACATGTCCATTGCGAGGACGTAGGCGACGACGGAGAGCATTCCCATCGTGGCGATGGCGGTGCCGTAGATACCGGCGGCGATGGCCGCAGGGCCTCCTGCTGGGACCGTCTGCATTCCGCAGAGGTAGCTGAGGAAGAGCGCGGCGCACACGGCGATCACCGAGAGAGCCGTCGATTCCATTCCGATGGCCGTACCCGAGATGATGTTCGTGGCGTGACCGGTGGCCGACGCCTTCGCGATCGCCTTCACCGGACGATGTTCCTTTCCCGTGTAGTAATCCGTGATGTAGACGAACGCCGCGGAGCACAGAACGCCGCAGAGTCCGGCGTAGAAGTACCACATGTCGGAGTTGTTGGGGCCGGCGAGGAGGAGGTGGGTGGTGAAGTAGAGGGCGATGGTCGTGAGCAGTGTCGTGATCCAGAAGCCACGCTTGAGCGCACGCATTGGGAGCTCATGCCCCTTCGCTTTCACCGTGTAGACGCCGATGATCGAAGCGATGAGACCGATTGAGCGGAGGATCAAGGGGAACATGATGCCGGGGAGGCCGAACGTGGCGACGCCGAGCACCATGGCTCCGATGTTCTCCGCGGAGATGGATTCGAAGAGGTCCGCACCGCGACCCGCGCAGTCGCCGACGTTGTCGCCGACGAGGTCTGCGATGACGGCCGGGTTGCGAGGATCATCCTCCGGAATTCCCGCTTCGATTTTGCCGACGAGGTCCGCACCGACGTCCGCAGCTTTCGTGTAGATTCCGCCGCCGAGCTGGGCGAAGAGTGCGACGAAGCTCGCGCCGAATCCGTATCCGACGATGAGCTTGGGAATGCTCGTCGACGCGATGCCGTAGACGAAGCGGTAGACGATGTAGAGACCGCTGATACCGAGCAAGCTCAGTGCGGTGACGACGATGGCGGAGACGGCTCCACCACGAAGCGCCATCTTGAGAGCGCTATTGAGACCGCGCTGGGAGGCGCTGGCCGTCTTCAAGTTTGCGCGCGTCGCGACGATCATGCTCACGACTCCCGACACTCCCGAGAGGAATGCTCCGAGGAGGAAGGCGATGGCGACTTGCGTTCCGTGCGACCAACCGGTCGTCTTCTCCGCGAATCCGTAGACGCAGAGGATGAGGAGGGCGACGGCCAGAGAGAGGAGCGCGATGGTCTTGTACTGGCGCCTCACGAATGCGCGTGCACCGGTGGAGATCGCGTGCGCCACTTTCTGCATGGCGGGCGTGCCGTTGTCAGCGCGCTTCACGGCGTTCCAGAAGATCAGGGCGAAGACGAGCCCGACAAGTGCCACGATGGGCGCAAAGACTTCCAGGATGAGGTAATAAGTTTGTTGATCCATAATGGGAATGAGGAGAAATAAGGAAGTGAGACAGACAAATTCCTGGGGAGGTGATCCCTCCGCTTTGGGGCAGAGTAAAAGAATTCGAACAGGAAGGCAAATAGTTGCTTATATCGGCTTATTACAGCGAAATAGATGTTTTGGAGAGTTAGGGGTTTGTTCCTGTCCAAATCTGGTAAACAGCGTCAAAACCTGCTATAATATAAAGATTTATACCACATCCAAATCCCTTGAGAAATGTAGAGACACTAGCGCAGGACAAGATGCATCCCGTTGCCCTCGAAACACGGAGGAGAATCCTTGCACTGGGACCTCCGCTTCGCAATTTTATTGATGCATCG
>CAIJNU010000089.1 GCA_903822115.1 uncultured Candidatus Peregrinibacteria bacterium | reverse complement strand
GAGAGTGCATCCTCAAGTCCGCGAATGCCCGAGAGCGCCTTCGGGGAGTAAGGATCGAGCCGGATTACTACTTGATTCCCGCGTGCGTCTTTTTCGCACTTCGTCACGAAAATGCCCTTCTTGTAACCGGAGCGCAGGATATCCTGTAGAGCACTGCTACTTTCATCGCGGACATTCCAGAGAGCTTCGGCCTCATCCACGCCAAGTGTTGCGCCACCGCTATGTACCATGCGGGTGATGGAGGCTGCGGAAGAACTGCTCGTCACGAGTTCGCCGTTGAAGGCGAGGAGCGCGACGAGTTGCATTGCCTTCGTTTTTCCCGAATGTTTCAGGCCCGTTAGGTGCAGATAGGCGACAGCCGGGAAAAGACGGTAAAAATAGGTCATCACGATCCATACAGCGATGATGCTGATACAGCGCGAATCCTGGAATTCAATATACTGTGCGATCTTTTCTTGGATGAGATGGATAACGTCAGTGAGGGAGAGGGTCTCAATCTCGCCTTTGAGGAATTGGACGAGTTGGCGCTGCTCCCACCGACACTGTCCATCAATGCTCACTTCGCGGTCGAGATGATAGCCGTGCTTCAGCCATTCTTCCGGGCGGCAGTGGAAGAATTCGCGCTCGGATGTGATGACGTACGGTTTGAGTTCACCCTCGTTCCGCAGTGTCACGACGTAGAAGCCCCACGCTCCGCAGACTCCCTGATTCGGAGTACATGTGCTGAGTGAGATTTCCGATGCGAGGGCTTGAAGATCCCGGTCACGGGATGAGACGGGCGTGTCGGGACGGGCAAGGGCAAGGAGCGCCTCCTTTCTATCAGGAGCGGTGCATTGTTCCAAGTATTCACTGAGATCCTTCCCTACGGGCAGCTCGATGATCCAGAGTTCGAGGTCCGGTCGTAATTGTGAGGCACGGAGCAGATGCTTTTCCATGCCCTTTCTCCCTTCCTCATCCATGTCGAAGCAGTTGATGAGTCTTCGTCTCTTGGGCGTTTTAGGGATCAAATCGAACCACTCGTCCGGGAAGGTATTGACCCCCGCGGTCCCGCTGATCGTGCAGATGCCGAGCGATTCACCAGCGAGCGCGTCGCAGATTCCTTCGACTATGAGAATGTCGTCTGGGTCTGCCGAAAGCAGGTCAGCGCCGAGGAGTGCCGCCTTGCTGTTCTTCGGGAGGATGTAGCGCTTTTCCTTGGCGGGAGCGTCTGGTAACCGCCGAAGAACAACCTGCTGGATTCCACCGTTTTTATCGGTAATCGGGAAGATGATCTTCTCGCGCCCGTTGTACTGGCCTTGCCCGATTTTCCGCCTGTCGATGACTGCATCACTGATGCCACGTCCGTTGAGATAGCGACGCACGTCCGGCGTGAGAGCCGCATGGAATGCTTCGATTTTCGGAAGAAGATCGCTGACTGTTTCGTTCTTCATAGGAAGTGGGAGGAAAGGAAGTCCACTGCCTCCCGGAGGGAGCACTCGCGGACGTGGAGGATGAGATCGATGGTGGAGCCTCGGGAGACACCGCTCCGCTCTTTTCCGGAGAAGCGACACCAAGTGTTCTTCTTCTCGAAGAGGACGAGTGATGTGATCTCGCCATTCTCTTTCATTGCGTAGGTGCCACTGCCCGTCTTCACGAGATCCATCCTCAACGCCTGTGCGACGTGGAGAATTGGTATTTGCCGAAAACGTGCAAAATCAGTTCGCATGGCAACGAGGTGAATGTTTCTTGCAATAAAGCGCACGCTTGATGTCTTGCGAGCGCATCATCCTCTCCACATGATTCACTGCCCCTGCTTGGCTGACCCCGAGGTCTGCGAGGAATTGCACGATGGCATATTGTTTCTGCGACATGGCATTACATGAGAAAAGGAAATAAAAAATGATCAGTTTCCGAATAACTCCTGCACACGAGGAAGGACTGCATCGTCGATGGCTTGTGCTGCCTCTCTCGAAATGGGATGGAAGTAATGAAGGTTCTGCCCACCAATTTTTTTCGTGGGGTAAACGAGGCGGAAGCCGCCGTTGAGCCGCGTGAAGACGGCGATGGAACCGAGGTACAGGCTGGCATCGACGACGCACGAAGCGAAGGCGATGAGTCCCGAATCGGGTTTGACTGGCACGATGTTCACTTCGCTCACTTGCATAGAGTTGGGGAGGAAAGGATGGTGAGTGGTTCGATATGTACTGTTGGTTTTTTTTGTAACTGTTGTCCGCTGCTCGAACACTTCGTATCAGAGAAATAGCCCTTGCCCCTTCCGTACTCGCAAATTCGAGCTATAACAATATCGAGCCGCCGCTCCGCCTCCGACGAGGGTTCTGCATACACAACTTCAACCTCGAATCCATCAAGTGATTGGATCGGGTGTCGTCTCTCCCGGCGTTGGCGCTTCTTCAGTTTCACTACATCGCCGCTGTTGAAAGTGTCGCGGCGGGCTTCAGCCTACGCAGAAAACGCCGATTTTATGTGACTGTAATTTGCAGATCCTATGTCACACTCAGAAGCCCATCTTCCTTGCACGTTCAAGATCTTTCCGAACCTGTTCACCCGAACAACTAATTCGATAGGCACTCTTCAGATATGCAGCAATATCATTGGACTCAGTTCCACCTTCGCTCATCACAATCATCTCTTTGAGGATGCTGGGACTTGGTGCATTCCTGCTGCCATAGTTTCCTTTTTTACGGAAGAATTGACGGTACCTTTTTGTCGCAGCGATTACTTTTCGTATCAATACTTCTGAGGCCGAAGGTGAAATACGAAGGACAACTTCACCACGATTTGAGTATGCCCGGATTTTTTCAGAATCTATGAATGAAATTTCACGTAATCTTAGTGCATCTTTTGCCTTCTGACTTTTCCCTGCGGCCTCGAAGCGATCTGCTTCTTCATATCTCCTCTGAAGCAACTCAAATTCAACAGTTGATTTTGGATCAGAT
>CAIJNU010000088.1 GCA_903822115.1 uncultured Candidatus Peregrinibacteria bacterium | reverse complement strand
TCCAGCGCCTGCAGCATCTCCTCTTTCGACTCGGCGCGGATCTCTCGACTCCGTTTGATGCGAAGAGTGAAGCGAAGCGAATGGGAGAAGAGCACGTTCGGGAGATCGAAGAATGGATCACTGCACTAGAGTCTTCGCTCCCGCCCCTCTCCCAGTTCATTCTTCCCGGAGGATCACAGGCGGCGGCTCGCATCCACGTCGCACGCACGATCTGCCGCAGGGCGGAGCGCTGGGTGGTCTCGTTGGCGGAGTTCGAATCCATCAACAGCCAAGCGTTGATCTTCCTCAATCGCTTAAGCGACTACCTTTTCCTCGCCGCACGCGAACAGAGCCGCACATCGGGCGGACGGGAAGTGAACGCGGAGTACTGATGCTCAAGCTGGCCAGAATTTCAGGAAGACGAGGAGCACGAAGAACGCCGAAAGAGGGATGATGATGGAGGAGGCGAGGGCGACGGATTTTTTGCCGGGGGATTGCAGGCTCAAGAAGAAACTCGTCCCTCCGTAGAGCATCGTCACGAGGGCGAGCGGGAGGTCGGCGACTTGCATCCAGTAGGCCGGCCAGGGGATCGCAATGTCATTTCGAAGCAACACGAATGCGACGAAGAACGTCGTTCCGAGGAGGTAGAAGAAGATGGCGGAGAGTTGGTGGAGGAAGCGGAGCACGACAAGAGTATAGCGTCCGCGAAAATTCTCGGCATCTCAAAGGCTCCTCTTCTTTTTCTTGTGCTGCACGGTCAGACGTTTGCGGCCGATACGACGCCGGTTCGCGAGGACTTTCCTGCCGTCCGCGGTCTTGCTGCGCTTGAGGTAGCCGTGGGTGCGAAGGCGCCTGCGCCATCGAAGCTTGTTCAACATAGCTGGGGCAGGGTAGCGGAAGGGATAGAGGACGTCAAAGACAGGATTTTGCAAAGGAAAGGTTGAATCATTGATTATTGGTTCACAAAAGACTTGCCCCTCTTTCTCAAGGCGAGGGATTCGCCTTTCTTTCTCAGGGCAAGAAAGAAAGGCGGAAAGAAAGTGCTCGCGCAACAATGCTTCGTCTTCCACCGCTTTGTCATTCTATTCTCTTCAGAGAAAATTCTTCCTTTTCCTACTATTCCACCCCGTGTTGCGCGCTCCGACCGATGGGTGTTTGTTTTATTGTTGGCGCCGCAGCGCAACAAAAAATAATATTCCATGGTTCCCAGTGGATAACCTTTCACTTTCTCTGATAGTTCCACAAATTGTTACCGTTAGGAGGGTAACGGGGGTGTGGGGGACCTAGGGAACCGAACAAGGTTCCCTGGTCCCCCACAAAAAAACATACTTCCACATTTTTCATTGAGGTTTATTTGCTGTTTAGCTTTGTAGGGAAAAGCTATACTTCGTCGCCATGTATTCCGTATCCACGCTCCCAAGCGGCCTCAGAGTCCTCACGGTTCCCCTCGAGAGCACGGCTGCCGTCACGGTTCTTGTGTTTGCGAAGGCGGGATCGCGCTATGAGGAGGAGACGGAGCGCGGAATCAGTCACTTCCTCGAGCACATGTTCTTCAAGGGCGGGAAGAAGTATCGCAATACGCGCGAGGTGAGCGCCGCGATCGACGGCGTGGGCGGGGAATTCAATGCGTTCACCGGCAAGGAGTACGCCGGGTACTATGTGAAGGTTGCCGCCGCGGAGACGGAGCTCGCCTGCGACGTCCTCAGCGACATGCTTCTGAATGCGACGTTCCCACCCGAAGAGATTGAGAAGGAGCGTGGAGTGATCATGGAGGAGGAGCGAATGTACCAGGATACGCCGATGTATAGGGCCGGATGGGATTTCGAGGAGCTTCTCTACGGAGACGCGCCGCTCGGATGGGACACGATCGGGAAGGAGGCGGTAATTCGTACCGTGACGCAGGAGGATTTTCGCCGACACAAGGAAGCGCTCTACGCGCCGCGCAATATTGTCGTCGCATTCGCGGGGAAAATAACGCATGAGAGAGCGACGGCATTCGCCGAGAAGTTCTTCGGCGCACTCAGCGGAACGCAGAGTCGTACGTTCAAACCTTTCACCACCTACGGAGACAAGCGCGTCTTTCTGCGCACGAAGAATACCGAACAGGCGCATCTCGTTCTCGGCGCGCCGGGCGTGTCGTCGCTCGACGAAAACTATTTCGCGCAGAAACTTCTCACGGTGATCCTCGGAGGCAACATGAGTTCGCGCATGTTCCTGAATATTCGCGAGGCGAAGGGGCTCTGCTATTACATCTCCACGGATGCGGACAGTTACCTCGATGCCGGCGCCGTTTCGACGCGCGCGGGGGTGGATCAATCTCGGCTTTCTGAAGCCATTTCCGCCATACTTGCGGAGTACGATGCCTGTGCGAAGAAGGGGGTGACAGTCGAAGAGATAGAGAGAGCGAAAGCGTACTTCAAGGGAAAGATCACGCTCTCTCTCGAGGACAGCGAAGAGTGTGCGCACTTCTACGGGAAGCAGCAGCTGCTCTATCCCGAGACGCGTGACCTCATGGCTTACTTTGCCGAGATCGACAAAGTTTCGGTTGATCAGCTGAACGCGCTCGCGGCTCGCATTCTGCAACCGCACGAACAACGCCTCGTGGTGATTGGGAAGGAGCCGAGCGAGAAGGCGCTCCGTGATTTACTTTCCTGATTTTCGCCCCATGGCACGACAGCCCCTCCTCCTTCGCCTGCGGCATTCGCTGCGTGCGATCCTGCCATCCCTCCTCGGCATTACGCTCTTCATCATTGCGATCATGGCGCTGCGTCATCAGCTGCGCGGACATACGTTTTATGAGGTCATTCGTGCGCTGCAGAATATTTCGGTGATGAGGTTGATCCTCGCAGCCGTACTGGTGGTGATCGTGTACACCATCCAGACATTCTACGACCTAATTTCTTTTCGCTTTATCGCGCATAAGATCGCCTACCGGAGCATTGCATTGGCCTCCTTCCTCGGCCATGCTCTCGCGAACAACATCGGCTTCGCGGCGCTCATGAGCGGCTCCATGCGCTTTCGGTACTACGTGACGCGCGGCGTCTCGCCGATCGACATCCTCTTCGTCGTTGCGTTCGGATCCCTGTCGTTCTGGCTTGGCTTCGGTACGGTCTGCATGGTCAATCTGCTCTTCTTCCCGCCGCCGATTCCTCCGTTCTTCCATCTGCCGTTCCCATCATTTCAGCCTGTCGGATTCATCCTCCTCATTCTCTTGCTGTTCTACCTCGTCTGGAGCGCGACGCATCAGCACAAATCCATCAAAGTCTTCGGCCACACCTTTCGCTTCGCACCCCTTCGCGTTTCGTTCCTTCAAATTCTCACCTCTTCGAGTGAGTGGTTGGTGGGCGCATCCATCCTCTATGTGTTACTTCCGCCGTCGCTCGCACTCTCCTACGGATCCTTCCTCTCGATCTTCCTCATCGCGCAGATCGCGGGACTCATGAGCCAGGTTCCCGGTGGCATCGGGGTCTTCGAGAGCATCGTACTCGCGCTCATGCCCGGGGCGTCGGCGGTACCGGAAGCGATCGCATCCATCCTCGTCTACCGGATTTTCTATAATCTCGCACCGCTCACGATCGCCACGGCCATCCTCGGCTATCGCGAAGTGGTGAACCGCCGCGCGATCATCACGAAGTTTCCCTCCTGAGATTTTGCGGACAGGATGATGTCTTAAACCCTTTCCTTTCTCTCCGATCTGCTTTATATAGGGACAACATTCCCCTCTCCCATGGAACGCACTCTCATCCTCCTCAAGCCCGACGCCGTTTCCAAGCACATCACCGGTAAAGTCATCTCGCGTTTCGAGGATGCCGGCCTCACGATTCGCGGCATCAAGATGCTGCACCTGCAGAAAGATCTCCTTCGTGAACACTATGCACACATTGCGGATAAACCATTCTTTCCCGATGTGGAAGCTTTTATGAGCTCGACGCCGGTGATCGCTCTCGTGCTCGAGGGGAAGGACGTCGTGGTGAGGGTGCGGGACATGCTCGGCGTGACGGACAGCCGTAAGGCGGAGCCGGGAACGATCCGTGCGGAGTATGGCGTCGATCAGATGGTGAACGTCGCACACGCATCCGACAGTCCCGAGTCGGCGGAGCGGGAGATTCATCGCTTCTTCGCCGAGGACGAACTGTTCAATTACTGAGCGCTACTTCTTGGAGCTTGCGGAGGAGGAGCTTGCGGTCTTCGCATCGCTCTTCTTGTAGAGGAGCCAATCGATGGCGGCCTGGAGCTGGCTGTCCTTTTTGTTCGTCAGTTCGCTGGGATCGCGCTCGATCGCGATGTCGGGCTTCACGCCCTCCTTCCCGAGATTCTTCCCGTTCGGCGTGAGCCAGTGCGCGATGGTGACGCGCAGACTGCTACCTCCGGGCAGGTCGATCACTTCTTGCACCGTTCCCTTCCCGAAGCTCGTCATTCCGATAATGGTCGCGCGTTTGTAGTCCTGCAGCGCTCCCGCGACGATCTCCGATGCGCTCGCCGTTCCTTGATTAATGAGGATCGTGAGAGGGAGATCCGGGAGCAGAGGCGTACCGGAGACGGGGTGGGGATCGAGCGCGCCGCCGCGATTCTGCACGGTCACCACGGTTCCTTTCTTCAGGAACATCGACGTCAGTTCCACCGCGCCATCGAGGTACCCGCCGCCGTTGTATCGCAGATCGAGGACGAGCCCCTTGATGGGCTTGCCCTTGAAGGAGGCGAGGGCGTCGCGCACTTCCTGCATGCTGTCGTCGCCGAATTGATTGAGTGCGACGTAGCCGAGGAGGCCCCCCGACGTCGTCAGGATTTTCGATTCAACGGTCGGCACTGTGATCGTGTCGCGCACGATTGAGACTGTGATCGGTGCGGGGTTCCCCTTGCGCGCGAGGACGAGTTGCACGGTCGTTCCCTTCGGTCCGCGAATGCGTTCGACGACCTGATCGAGCGCCAGTCCATCCACGATCGTTCCGTCGATCTTCATGACGATGTCTCCGGCCAGGAGGCCCGCCTTCTCCGCAGGCGATCCCTTCAGTGCGGAGACCACGGTAACGAGACCGTCTTTCACCGTCAGTTCCGCTCCGATGCCTTCCAGTTTCCCTTCGAGATTGCTGTGGAAATCCGCATTCTCCTTCGGCGGCATGAAGACGGTGAACGGATCGCCGACGCCCTGCACCATTCCGGCGATCGCGCCGTAGAGCATCGGTTGCATCTTGAGTTCAGTGGGAGCGACGTAGTGCTTCTGGAGCAGGCGCCACACCTGCCAGAAGAGCGAGAGATCCACTTCCTTCTGCGGATCGCCCGTCACCACTTTTCCGGACCCCGTCTGCGCAGTCGTGGCAGAAGGGAACGCATCTGTCGCCGACATGTATCCGAATTGCCACCCCACGAAGAGCGTGAAGAGAGGGAGGAGGACGAGGAGGAAGATTTTTTTTGCAGTGCTCATGGAAAGTGGGGAAAAATTCTTGATCCGCAATATTTGGCTGTACGATATCGACATGGTAACCGCGCGCCGCAAGTCGCACAATCATCGCGTGAAGAAAAAGTCTTCCGAAAGGAAAGCAAAAGCCGCGGCGGCGTTGCTCACTTCGCAGATGTCCATCGTCGACATTCTCTCGATCTGTCCGGGCGCGGAAGAAGTTCTTTTCGCATACGGCATCTCGTGCGCCGGTTGCAGCCTCGGAGGGATGGAGAGTTTGGAGGAAGGGTGCAGACTGCACGGTCTCCAGAGCGAGGAGATCGCCGAGCTCCTGCAGACGCTCAATGCGATGCTGATGGAGAAGCCTCATCTCCCGCAGACACTTACGATCACCTCCGCCGCCGCCAAAGGCATTCGCAAGATCGCGAAGGAGGAGGGCAAGGGTAAGCAGTCTCTCGTCGTCACTGCGGACGGCAAAGGAGGATTCTGCATGGAGTTCCAGGACGATTTGCCGATTGGTCACAAGGAATTTTCACATTCGGATGAACCGGATGTGCGCGTTTTCGCTTCGGCTCTGACGCTGCGGCGCATCGGCGGAGCGACGATCGATTTTCGCGAGGGACGGTTCAAGTTGGATCTTCCCGAAGAACGGTGTGAAGATTGCGAGAACGAGAAGTGCGAGTGCGGCGAGAAGGATGTACACTGAGAGGAGAGATATGGTGCGCCTCCCTCCCCACATCGAGCGGCGGCTGGAAGAACTCTTCCCCCACGCGCGGGAGCGGGAGGAATTCGTCGAAAATGTTCTCCTCGATGCGATGGCGGGTATGCAGACGTCTTCCGAAGATTTGCCCGATAGCGTGGGGGGCACGTTGCACCTCTTCACCGACGGCGGTTCGCGCGGCAATCCGGGGCAGTCGGCGATTGCGTACATAATCGAGGATCCGACGCGCGGAGTGATTCTGAAGCAGCACGGCGAATGCATCGGCATCGAAACGAACAACGTCGCCGAATACAGGGCGCTCATTGAGGGATTGAAAGTCGCGGTGCACTACCGTCCCAATCGTCTCATCTGCCACCTCGATTCCGAGCTCGTCGTGAAGCAGCTCTCAGGAGAGTACCGCGTGAAGATGCCCACGCTCCAGCCGCTCGTGGACGAGGTGAAGGCGCTCTCGATGGAATTCGCCGACATCGTTTTCCAGTACATCCCCCGCGGGGACAACTTCCGCGCGGACGCGCTGGTGAACAAAGTTCTCAATGAACAGGAGAGAGGGCAGCGTCGCGCCATTCCCAATCCGCCAGATCCCAAGCGCGGATTCTTCGATCGCTTCTGAATTGACGATCGAAACGGAGACAGAAACGCAGGCGCTTGCTACGATGCATTCGATGCGACCGCACACGTTCCCCTTCGCCCTCCTAGCCTTAGCACTTTTTTCGCTGCCGCTTGCGGCGAACGCGCAGTCGGTTACCTATCACTACCGCCACTACCTCTTCACGCTCCCGGCGTCGTCTGCGTGGCGGACTGCGGGGGAAGCGTGGACGTACGACGGGGAGCCCTTCGATCCGCCGCCCTCCATGCTCGTGGACGGCGATGATGTTCCATCGCTCCCCCCGGGAGTCGAGAGGACGACACAGGACGGGTGGAATCGCGATGCCATTGCGGCATCCATTCGTGAGCAGATCGCCGACGCGCTTGCGCGCGATCCCGGAAAGGTGACGATTGCGCGATCGAGCACCGGTGCGATCGTCTTCGACGGCGTGGGACTTCCGGGGAGGCAGGTGGATGTGCAGGCGGCGGCGGATCTGACGGTTGCCGCGCTTGAGAATGACGTGAGCGATGTCTTCCTGCCCGTCACCGAGACGCAGCCGCAGATCACTGTCGATCCGACGCTGCAGCAGCAGGGGCTCAAGGAAGTCGTGACGGTGGGGGAATCGGACTTCAGCAATTCTCCCGTGAATCGCCGACACAACATTGCCGTGGGTTTGCAGAAATTCAACGGCACGATCATTCCCCAAGGGAGTGCGTTCTCTTTCGACAAGACGCTCGGCCGTGTGGACGGTTCCACGGGGTACTACAAGGAGCTTGTCATCAAAGGTGATCAGACGGTGCCGGACTTCGGCGGGGGGCTCTGCCAGGTGAGTACGACGGCGTATCGCGGGATCTGGGAGTACGGTTTCCCGATCCTCAAGCGCATCAATCACAGCTACATCGTCAGTCACTACTCTCCGCAGGGCACGGATGCGACGGTGTATCCGCCGGGTATCGACATGCAATTTCTCAACGATTCCCCCGCCCCTCTCCTCATCCAGACTTATGCCGAGGACTCGCAAGCGTACTTCATCTTCTATGGCACGCGGGATGATCGTCGAAGCGAAATTTTCGGCCCCTTCCTCTGGGACAGAACGCCTCCGCCTCCGCCGCGCACCGAGTACTCGATGGATGTAGCTCCGGGAGCGACGAAGAAAGTGGGAGATGCCGTTCCGGGGGAAAAGGCGCTCTGGTACCGCTTCCTGACGACTGGAACCGGCGCCGAGAATATCGAATCGGTGTACTCCTCCTACGAGGCTCGTCCTCTTTACACGTTGATCGGCGTCGCGAAGATGCCAGCGGGCAGCTCGGGGGCGAGCATCCCGACGACGTACATGGAAGATCAGTCGGGAGTTACGCTGCCGTTGCAGCCGTATCGAGGATTGCCCTGAAGGAGGCGGAGCGAAGCGGCCGTTGGAGTTGATCGTCGAGCATGCGCGAGCAGAGAGATCGCAGCGTGCCGAGTTCGGCGCTGTTCGTGGAACGCAGTCGCCCTTCGAATGTGTGCGAAAGAAACGCGCACTCCAGCGGCGTGAGTGCGGCAAGACGTTCGATCTCCTCCTGCTCCGGCAGGAAGCCGAGCAGGTGGAGCAGGCGCAGCTGGTACCACAGGAGCGCGCAGGATGGAGAACAATCTCCCTGTCGGATGAAGCAGAGCGTCGCGTCGAAGACGTCGGGCAGAGGATGCTCGTGTTGCACGAGCGAGAGGAGGATCTCCATTCCCTGCTCCATGCACACGAAGGATTGGAAGTCAGGCGTCGCTTGCGGTTCTTCCGCCAGAAGTGCTGACGTTACGATGAAACCCGACGATCCCTCCTTCAATCCGAGCGTGATGTGTCGCCGCATCTGCAATGCCCCGCCAAGTCGGCTCTGGAGCTTCCTCGCTCCCGATGCGCGCGCGGCGATTCTTCCGCGCTCCCGCGTGAGGAAAACACAGAAGCGATCCGCCTCTCCGACGTCATACACTCTGAGCACGATGGCATCGAGCAACTCTCCTCGTGACATGCTCACAGCGTATCAGGTTATGCGCGGATTCGCCCGAGGAAGTCGTCATCCGGCCAGAACATTTTTCCGCAGCGCCGGTCGCATGCCGATCCATGTTGCGATGAATGCGAGAATCGGAGAGAGGAGGAATTCGGCGGCGAAGACGATGGGGAGATGGACCGACAGCAGGGGCAACAAATGCTGACGGAGGTTGGGAGAAAGGAGGACGAAGGAGGAGGGATGTCCGGAGAGCAAGACGTACATCGCAATTGCGAGGAGGGCGGCGGAGCCGCACACGGCGCCAAGAAGCAGGAGGGTGCCTTCGGTGGCGAAGGGAAGAAGGATGGCGGTGAGACTCGCACCGGAGAGTCGCTCGACGAGGATTTCCTCCTTGCGCGCGAGGCAGCGGCGGCGGACGAGATCGATGAGAACGAAGAGGAGCACGAGCAGGACGAAAACGGAGAAGCCCCCAACGAGCACGAAGCCGATCAAGATGAGGCGCTGCATGTCACGCAGTTCCGTCTGGTGATCATTGGCGCGGGAGAGGGAGGAGGCATCGATGATCTTCGACCACTGCGAATTCTGTGCGAACGAGAGGAAGGCGCTGGAGTCGTCGGGGGAGCGCAGGGAGACCGAGAGACTGTCATGAAAAGGATTCTGCATTTGCGCCTTTTCGATGAAATCGATCAGTTCGGGATTCTGCGCCCGCTCGGACTCGTACGCTTTGTCCTTCGTGACGTACGAAACGGAGGAGACGGAAGGCAACTGGCGAACCGCGCCGAAGAGCTGCTGGATATCGTTATCCGTTGCGGTGGGTTGAATGTCCACTTGCAGTGCCGCACTCTGAGAAACGATCTGCTGCGCCACGATGATCCCTGCGAGACTGAGAATGAGAAGCTGGACGACGAACACGACACCGAGCAGAGATCCGAGCGTCGTCAAAAATCCGCGCTCGCGGAACATGGTAACCGTGCCGCGGCGAATGCTGCGGCGCAGGAGAGTTGCGAGGGACGTCCCGCTCATGGGAACGAGTATAGCTGACGGAGAGATTCCTGAGAAAAATCCCCTTGCCTCTTTGCTCCGTCTTTTACCTGCCTTCGCAGGAGGCCACGGATGTAAGCGTATTGAGGGATGCGAAAGAAAGGAATTCCATAGGATCTCCTGCTGGCAGGCGGGATTGGTCATTATTCTGTTTTCGAGAATGCACGGACGTAAATCCGTGGGTATCTACAGAGTCTGCTGTTTCATCGGCTCCTGTGCTTTCAGTGTCCGCTCGAGCGCCTGCAGACATTCCCGTGCGCGCGGATGCCCCGGCTCGATATCAAGTGCTCTGAGGAAGAGCGTCTTCGCTTTGATGAAGTGATGCGATTGGAGGTACGCCACGCCGAGGTCGCAGAGCGTGAGCGTGTTCTCAGCATCGAGATTGAGTGCGCGTTCGAGCGTGACGATGCCCTGCGCGCGTTGCCCTTCCGAGAAGATAGCCCAACCCAGACACCGGAGGATTTCTCCGCAGTTCGGCTGGAGAATATTCGCTTTGCGCAGAAGCACGATGGACTCGGCCCACTTCTCTTCCTGCGATCGGAGGAAGCCGAGGATGTAGTATCCCGTGTAACTGTTCTGATCGAGAGCGACAGCTTCGCTGGCCGCGGCCTGCGCCCGGTCGAAATGTCCGAGACTGAGTTCGTTGTCGGCCACCTCTTCGAGCGCGGAAACGTTCTCGGGATCTTCGAGGAGGAGCTCCTCCAGAATAACGAGCGCTTCGTCATATTTTCCCTCGAGTTTCAATTTCTCGGCTCGCTCAAGGCGATCCAGCGTGTCCGGCGAAGGGGCGTGCAGGGCCATTGGGGCACACCATAGAAGACCCCAATGGAAATTTCTAGAATTTCTAGAAGATTATGTAGAAGATCGTTCGGATGATGGCGTAGGACAGCAGGACGATGGCGAGACCGATGAAGGCGTTGGTCATGATGGTCCTGCCCTGTTTCGCCCGTTCCTCCTTCCCCGCATTGATGACCATCCAGAAGGCGCCGACGAGAAAGAGCGTTGTGCATAGCGCCCCGATCCACTTCGCGCCGGCGGTCACGAGACCTTGGAGAAATTCGGGGAGCGTCATCGTGGAACCGTAGATCGTAATGGTGTTCTGCGCGAGGGCCAGAGATGGCAGCGAGAGAATGTACGCGGCGGCGGTGAGCATGGTCTTCCTCATTTCGTCAATTTATATCACAAATCTCAGTCAAGTGGTATTCCAGATTTCATTTTATGAATATCCGCCTGGCGGCAGTTTTAGGAACGAGGCACAAATCGAAGAGAACAGCAAAGACCGAAGATCAAGCGGCAAGCGGAACTCTTACGACAACGCGTGCGCCCTGATCGCCACTGCGGTAGCCGGCACTAACCTCGCCCACGCTGACGCCATCCACGTAACGGCTACCGCCCGTCGCGGTGCCGCTAGCCATGACACCCGACAAGTTCGCGAGATACCAATTCCACGTCAAGTTTTCGAAGATACTAGGATTTTTTTTCGCCATTGCATCGTAAGCATCATAGGAAATCAGTGTTCCTCCATGAGCAACCGCAAACACCATTGCCTCAACCCAATTCAATCCTTCAGTATTGTCTGGTCGCAACAACCGTGACAATATCCACTGCATCGGTGATGCGCGCTGGTCTGGTTCAAGCGGCTGGAGAATTTGTTCAATCGCATTGTCTCTTTCTACTTCTGCTAAGCGAGCCAACGCATTTTCCTGTTTTGGAATATTATGATTGATCGCAGCATCAGCAAACTCCACGTTCTGATCATCTATGTCCGTGACGACCAGTTCAGCACCCATGTTCTGCAGTCTCAATAAGTTGCGCGTCATGCCGGGATTCCTCATCAATGCCGCCTCAATTACGTCCCATTTGCCACGGGCTTCATCGCAATTTTCAGTCCTTTCCAATGTTGTCTTTAATCCACGGAACAAATTTTCACGATCCGCATCGGAAAGGGAATCGCTTGAAACATTGGCCCTTGGATCCGAGAGCAAACTTCTCACAGCGGGACCTGTTGCATCGGTTGGTAGCGCAGTAGTACTGACGTGCGCTGTGCCCTTAGGATATTCTCTTCCTGCCTCGAGAGGCGCTAATGGAACCATAGAGTAGTGGGGGAATTACAAACATATCTCAGCACGCAATATAAGATATTGCAAGTAGCGTCATTTTCGCTTGTCCCTCGTCATCTTAGCCAAAAATATGCTATCGTCCTGTTCGTTCCCCCCTCCCCATGAACGTTCAGCACTTCGAGAAAGGTTTGCACTATAACGACCGCGAGCTCCTCATTTTCGCGAAGAAGATCGGCAAGCTCGCGACGTATTGTCAGCGCGTCAAAGATGCATCGTCGCTGATTCGCGTGGAGGCCGAGAGACGGCCCACGAAGAAAGACAATGATCAGGTGAAGATGATGATCACGGTGGATCTTCCCAAGAAGCAACTGCGTGCGGAGTCGCGCCGAAAAAATCCCATCGACGCTCTGGATCGATGCATCGAGAAACTGGAACCGCAGATCAAACGGTACAAGGAAACAACGACGAGATTCGGGCGAGCGAAAATCGACGCCTCCCGGAGACGAGGGTCGGAGGCTTGATCGTCGTTCTCACTTCTTCTTGTCCGCGGATGCATCGGCACCTGGGGCAGCGCCACCTTCGGTCGGCGCCGTTCCCGCAGCAGCCGCTGCACCTTCGGCGGGCACGGCCTCTGTCGGAGCCGGGGTGACTTCCTCTTCTTTGCGCGGCTCTTGAATAATGGCAAGAACGGAATCGGGGTCGTTCATGATCTTGACGCCCTTGGGCAGGATCAAATCCTTCACGGAGATCGATGCGTGAAGTTCCGAGAGCGAGGAAATATCAGCTTCAATATTGTGCGGGAGATCGCCTGGCAAACAACGCACGGTGACCGTTTCCTGAGCGATGAGGAAGATGCCTTCGAGTTCCTTCACAGCCGGAGCCTCTCCCGAGAAGTGCACCGGCACTTCCGTCTCGATCTCCTCCTTCATATTCACGGCAAAGAAATCCGCATGGATTTCGTGACCGGAAACCGGATCGAACGTCACCTCCTTGAAGAGCACGGGGATTTTCTTGCTGCCGAGATCAATTTCCACGAGCGTGCTCTCTCCCGCCTTCGCGAAGACCTTGTGCAGCTCGCGTTCCTCGCATTGGATCGTCGTGTTCTTCACTTCGTTGCCATAAATGATGCAGGGGACAGAGCCTGCCGTCCGAAGCTGGTTCGGTTTTTTGGCTTCGTCTCTGGCCGCCGCTTTCAGGGGGATCATCTCCATGGGAGGCTCCAAGGTAGGGGATGAGGCCGCAGAGGTCAATACCTGTATCGCAGGCGCCTGATCGCGGGCATACTTCGGTCAATGATCGACTACCATCGTCGCATGATCGGCGATACGGGGCGCGTCACGGCATTCGCGCGGGCTCTGAAGCAGATGATCGTGCCCGGCGAGAGCATTGTGGCGGATATCGGGTCGGGGACGGGGATTCTCTCCTTTCTTGCGCGCAGGCTTGGCGCGAAGGAGTGCATCCTCTACGAGTGCGGCGATATCATGAGGATCGCCAAGACACTCGCGAAGGAAAATGACATGACGGGGCTTCGATTCGTCACGCAGCATTCCGTTGAGGTGAAGAATCCGCCGAGAGCGGACATCGTGGTCTCGGAAACGCTGGGGAACTTCGCGCTCGAGGAGCACATTATCGAAACGATGAACGATGCCAGAGTGCGGCATTTGAAGCCGGGGGGAATTCTCCTGCCATCGCGCCTCACACAGTTCGTCGCGCCTGTTTCCTCGTCACGCTTCCATCGGGAAATCGACACGTGGGATCTCTCAGACTTCTCTCTCGATTTCTCCGCCGCTCGCACCGTGGCATTCAACAACATCTACGTGCGCACCGTTCTTCCTGCCGATATTTTCGACGGAGAAACATCCGTGAAGGAGTGCGATGTCTTGGATTTCTCGAAGGAGAATCGAAGCGAGCGAGCGTGGGAAGTGGCGTGGCCGATGAGGCAGAAGGGTGAGTGTTTCGGTTTCGTTCTCTTCTGGGAGGCACTGCTCGCACCGGGTATCACGCTCTCCACGAGTCCCTTCTCCGCTCCCACGCATTGGGAACAGGTGTACATCCCGCTCCCGCAACCGCTGGCCTGGGAGGGGGGTGACACACTGACGCTGAATGTTACGACCGACACAGGTATCTCCGCCGGCATCAATGTGATGTGGCGAGCAAAGGTCAGTCGCGCCAGCAAACAGATTGCCGCTTCACCTCAGATGGACATGCGGGCGGGACATGTGGATGGATAGCCTATTTTACAAAGATGAATTTTACTGATGAATTGGCCAAAAAAAGACGTTTGACTCTTTTTCAGGATATGCCTGAGTAGTCTTATGGGGAATGGTCTGAAGTCGATTTTTCTGCTATACTGACATGAAACATGAATATCGAAATCCACATTCCGCGGCCGATGCTCATTCTGACGATTGTCGCGACGTTTGTCGGAGGGATGTATGTCGCGCAGACGGGGAAATTTACATTGGCATTCCTGAGCGACTCGCCGTCCACTTCTTACGTCGCCACCACGCAGGTGCCCGCCACGTCGCCGGATAGTGTCACCGCGACGGGAGCTGCCGTCGGAGCCGATACGACTCCGGGCAGCACGAAGCAGCAGCAGGCGGAGGAGAATGCGAGGATGGCGCGTGAGCAGCGGGAAGTGATCAAGCGCAAAGTGGATATCCTCCGAGGCGAAGTGCGCGTGCTCGACGGCGAACGTCAGGCGCTAGGTTCGCAGATCGATCCGGCGCTCGAGCAGCAGTTCTCCGACGCGACGAGCCTCCTCAATGCCCTCCTCCAGGATCAGAAGAAGGCGGAGCAATTCCTCCTCGCCTCGCTCAATCAGATCTGGGAAGCGGAGGGACGTGCCATCGCGCTCGGGCAGGGATACACGGGAACGCAGAACGTGACCTTCACCTGGCCGGTTCTCCCGAAGCTCGGTATCTCGGCGATGTTCCACGATCCGAGTTACGAAGCGCGCTTCGGATTCCAGCATGATGCGATCGATATTCCGACGCCCCAAATGACGATCGTTCGCGCGGCTGCCGACGGAACGGTCGAGGACGTCATGGATCACGGGCTCGGATTCAACTACATCACGATCAAGCACGACGGCGGCTACTCGACGCTTTACGGACACATCACGCAGTTCATCGTTCATGTCGGCGATACGGTGAAGACGGGAGATCCGATCGGCTACTCGGGCGGTCGTCCGGGAACGCCGGGCGCCGGCCTCTCGACGGGTCCGCACCTCCACTTCGGCGTCTTCAAGAGCGGGGTCGCCGTAGATCCGCAGCTCTACCTGCCTGCGCTGGATCTCTCGCAGTTCGAAGGATCGTCCTCGTCTCAGTGAAGGTTGAGCGAGGCGCTGAGCGAACGCGCGAACGTGTCCGTCATGCCGGCCACGTAATCTTTCACTGCCTCGGGAAGTGAGGAGTTCGTGCGGGACTGGAGTGCGAGGACGGGCGGCGATGGCGAAGCGTACAGTGCATCGCAGAGGAGACGGATGATGCGTTGTCCTTCGCCGCTCGGCTCGGTGACTCGGGGGTGTTCGTACATGCGATGGTGCAGGAAGTCGCGCAGGGTGCGCGTCTGCTCAATCATCGGAGAAGAGAATTCGATGAGGGGAACGGCCGCGTGATAACAATCTGCAAGCGAATGGATCCCGTGCTGCGCGAGGAGGCGAAGGGATTCGGCGTAGAGATCGGTGACGAGGAGATGGATGATCGCGCCGCGCAGCGAAGTCCCGCGCATCTGCGCATGCTCTGCCGCTTCGCGCGCGAGGGGCACGGTCGAGAGGAGATCATCAAGGCTGAAGAGCTTCGCATGCACACCGTCGTCGCAATCATGACCGTAGTAGGCGACCTCGTCCGCTTTGTTGATGACCTGCGCCTCGAGTGAGAGATTGCGTGGGAAGGGGACGGGAGGATCGATGTACGCCTCGCGGTGTTTGCGCAGCCCTTCCAGAATTTCCTGATTGAGGTTGAGTCCTTGAGTGAGCGGAGAATGCACCTCGAGCACCGTGACGATGCGCACGGATTGTTCGTTGTGTTCGAAGGAGGAGCCGTGCTTTGTCATCCACGTATTCAACACCTCTTCTCCTCGATGTCCGAAGGGCGGATGTCCGAGATCGTGAGCGAGCGCGATGCATTCGGCGAGGTCTTCATTGAGCGAAAGAGTGCGGGCGATGTCGCGGCCGATCTGTGCCACCTCCATCGTGTGAGTCAGGCGCGTGCGCACATGATCGTCTTCCTCTCCCGCTACGAAAACCTGAGTTTTTCCCTGCAGCCTTCGAAATGCCTGAGCGTGGATGATGCGATCGCGGTCGCGCTGGAATGGGAATCGCGTCTCATCCTCCGGTTCCTTCTCCACCCTTCCGAGCATCCCGCCGTGCGGGACGGCGTACGGCGCGAGGATTCGGTCGGCGGCCTGAAGGCGTTCGAGGATTGATGACATGATGGAGCAACCATTACAGCATAATTGAAGGTTTCGGAATACTACGAAGTTCGCCAAACGGCCGTCGTGCAGAGATGCTTTATCCCTGGATAATCCAGGTGGGTGACCGCATCCCGCGACCACAGTCGAGGGAGATTAGGCCTCCCGTAATGCATTTCAGAGAAGAAACATAGCTGCACAAACGAGCCGTTGAGTCCGCGCGCATCATACCAACGGGGTCAGAGCGCACGCCAGTATGTTCGTCATTCCTTTTCGTACAGCTTCCCTGTCCCCTCCGCGATAGGACCAGTATGTTCGGGCATCGCAGCATGTGCAGCCTTCCATGCGTTCGAATCGTTGCGTTCTCACGCCGAGCGAGTGGAGTTGATCTTCCGCAATCGCGCGGAGGTTCACCAGATTTCCGGAGAAGAATTCCGATCGTATCGCGGGCAATTCCTTCGCGGGATCTGTGAAGCGGCTGCAGGCGAGACAGAGGGAGGGAGCCGCGCCGACGAATGTTTCCTCGGGACGGATCTGCCACTCCTTGAAAAGGAGATCGAAGAAGGAGGGGATGACTCCGGCGAGCAGTCCCCGCCACCCCGCATGGATCAAGCCCGCGACGTGCTTCGTCGGTTCGTACACGACGAAGCTCTGACAATCGGCGACGCGCACGATGAGTGCGAGACCCTCGCTATCCGTTGCGAGGGCATCCGCCTCGATCGTCGATGCACTCGATTCCCTAAAGATGACCGCCCTCCCGCCATGCACCTGCGAGAGCGAAGCGGACTGCTTGGCATGCAGGTGATCGTGAACTTTTTCCTCCGACAGATGATCATCTTCCTTTGTGAAAAATGCGACGGAGAGTCGCTGCGCAAATGGCCGCAGAACGCGAAAGGGCTCACTGCGCATGTTCAGTCGATGGATCGAAGCAGCGCCGGAATATGCCGGATGACATCCTGCGCGGTGTAGGCGTACCCCTTCTCTTCGAAGAGCGCATCACCCGCCCGTTTGATGACGGTGCTCGCGAGCCGACAAGCTTTCGCAGGTGGAATTTTCTGTGCGAGAAGGCCGGCGATGAGTCCCGCGAGCGCATCGCCCGTCCCGCCCACCGTCAGTCCCGCATTTCCGCCTTCGATTTCTTCCATGACGCCATGTGCATCGGCGATGCGGTCTGTGCTTCCCTTGAGGTGGATGACGATGCCCGATTGCTTCGCTGCATTCCCGATATCATCCGTGGCGATATTCATGCGTTCGAGTTCTCCCAAATGCGGTGTGCAGACGGCCGTCTTGCCCTTCGCCGCGTCGAGCGTCCACGGCTGGAGCGCCGAAGCATCGAGCACGAGCCCACATGGTGCGCTTGCGATGAGCTTGTGCAGTGCCGAAAGCGACTCAGGAGTCCGCGCGAGGCCGGGGCCGATCACTGCGCTGTCCATCGTTGCAAGGAGTTCCAAGCACGGTTCGATGTCTCGCGGGGCGAAGTCATCGTCCGCAAACGGATGCACTTGAAAATTGAGCGAGGCGCATCGGGCGACATGCTGGTGGATGTTCGGAAGACAAACGAAGACGAGATCGACGCCGGAAGACTGGGCAGCGAGCGCGGAGAGGAGAGGGGCGCCGTGGATCGTCGCGCTCCCCCCGATGACGGCGACCTTGCCGTTCTCGCCCTTATGAGAATCTCGATCGCGTTGCATGCCACCATGCTATCGCTGCTTCGCGTTCACGGCCACCGTAACAGCCTGCGAAATTCTCTCGCGGAAATGTTGTGAGGTGAACTGTTGCGCATGGTTGCGGATCTGCTTCGGATCGAAGATGAGCGTCGAGAATTTTCGCAGCGCCTCGCGGAGGGATGGGGCTGTTTGCTGCGCGAAGAACAGGCCGCTTTCGCCGTCGCGGATGCTGTCGAGCGCGCCGCCGCCCCCGTATGCGATGACGGGCGTGCCGGCGGCTTGAGCTTCGAGGGGTACGATGCCCGCGTCCTCCCGCTGGGGGAAGAGGAGGGCACGCGACGATGCGTAGAGCGCGAGAAGCTCGGCATCGGAGACGAACCCGAGGAAGCGCACTGTCGCTCCCGCAAGCTTCTTCAATCTCGCTTCGTCCTGTCCCCTTCCCGCGATGAGCAACGGGAGCGAGAGCTCGTTGGCGACTTCAATGAGGAGGTCGAAGCGTTTGTAGGGGACGAGTCTCCCCACAGCGAGGAACGAGGAGCGCGGCGTCATCGGTTGCAGTGCGGCGGAGAAGAACTGCTCGGAAACGGGCGGAGCGATCACGATGCTCTCCCGTCCGTAGATCCTCCGGATTCGCTCCTGCGTCTCGATGGAATTCGCGATGAATGTGTCCACGCGCTTCGCCGTCGTCAGATCCCAGCGACGCAGTTTTCGCAGTTGTGTCTTCACCGGTTTGCGCAGCAGAGAGGGGATGCGGAAGTCGTTCAGATATGTCTCTTCCATTTCCCAGGCGTAGCGCATCGGCGTGTGGCAGTAGCAGATGTGCACGGCATTCTGTGGAATGACGACACCCTTCGCCACGGCATGCGAGGAGGAGAGGATCACGTCGAAACCACGCAGATCGATGGCTTCGATCGCCGCCGGCATCCACGGGAGGAGCAGCTGATGATTGCCGATGAGCTTGTACCACTTCTGGAGCGCGGAGGTGCGGATGTCGGCATCCGCGAGGGGGCCGAGGTTCCGAGGATTCGCAACCGTGGTGAAGAGCGGGGCCGAAGGCCAGAGCGTTCGAAATTCGGCGATGGCATGCTCGGCTCCGCCGAATGTTGTCAGCCAATCCGCAACGATTGCAAGGTTCATGCTGCAAGATCATAGCATTCCTTTTTCATTGCAATATTTCGAATGAAGGATGAAGAACAGTAGGTTTGTTTCTCACGCTTCTCTATGATGTTCAAGATGCTGAGGCCGCCCTCCCGTCCCCTTCCTAAGAAGTTCAATCGCCATGTTTCGGGCAGCACGCGCTCGTTTGTGGAGCGGCGTCACAAGCGACATCAGCAGTATGCGCGTGAGAGGTGGAATCGAGTTGTGCGCCGTTCGCGACACCTTTTCGTCTCGGGTGTGGGATCATTGCGTCAATGGCTTTGGGTGATCATCGTGGGAGGAATCATCGCCATCATCGCGTTTTTCCTCTTCTCTCCGAGTTTGCGTGTTCACGAAATTCGCCTCGTCAACAGAGACCCGCGAATGAATACCGAGCTCATCATGAAATCACTGGCGCCGATCTTTGGCAGACAATTACTCTTCGTCTCCACGCGGGAAGTTCAGATTCGCGTTCGAGACAGTGTCCCCGATGTGAAGGACGTTACCATTTCCAAGGGCTATCCCTCCAAGCTTTCCATCAGCATCACGCTTCATCCTCTCATCGCACGTCTCGTCATCGAGAATCCGGACGGGAGTATCGCGCACGAGGCCGCACCGACGACCGGAACCGGCGCGCAGCCGGTGGATCAGGATTTCTTGACCGACAACGGTCTCTACGTTTCTGTTCCCTCTGGCGCATCCGGCACGCTTCTCCCCGTTATGAATATCGTCGATTGGGCGGTGCGCCCCGTTCCTTCCACACCCCTCCTCTCGCTTGATCTCCTGCAGCGCGTCAGCCAGACCGAGCAGGCGCTTCGGGAACAGTTCGCCGCAAAAATTTCCAGCAGGACGGTCTACATTCGCGCGCGCGAATTCCATTTCGCGTTGCCGCAGTACGCTCTCTGGTTCGACGTATCGAGTCCGCTCTCGGACCAGCTGGAACGCTACCGAACGTTTCTGAAAAACGTCGGGCCGTCTCAAGCGCATCACTACGTCGACTTGCGCTTGACAGGGCGGATCGTCTACCGATGACGGAATTCATGGTGGGGGGGAATTTCCACCGTGAAATTGGCTTCTTCATCCACTGCGAAGGAGAATTGACGATCGGGAAAATATCACCCAAAAACTATTTCCGCGCTTCCCTCTCACCTCCGTACTCCGTAAACTGTCCCCACTATGTTAGGTGCCGTTCTCTCGGTCCTGCTCTTCGGAATGTTGCCGGCCACGAGCTTCTCCGCTGTCGATCAGCTCGCGCTTCGTTCCGTCACCGTCGCCGCTCCGCTCCCCCTTACGGGGACCGCATCGGATCTTCTTTCCCTCCCTCAGGAAATTTCCGCTTCGGGGGTGCTGATCGTGGATCTGGAGAGCGGACAGCGGCTCTTCGCTCGCAACGCCGAGAACCGACGTTCCATCGGGAGTCTCACGAAGTTGATGACGGCTCTCCTCATTACGGAGAATCACTCCATGGATGAGGTGGTGCATGTACCCAAAGACATCGGGAAGGTCGAGGGAAGTGTCGCTCATCTGCGGCCGGGAGGAAGCTACACGGTCGGTAATCTCCTGACGGCGCTCATCGTCGCATCCGCGAATGACGCTGCCGCGACACTCGCGCAGTTCCACTCCGGATCCGTGGATGCGTTCGTCGTGCAGATGAATGAGCGGGCGGAAGAATTGGGTCTGCGCGATACGCTCTTCGCGACGCCCGACGGCATGGATCGTCTCAATCAGTGGTCGACGGCTCAGGATGTCTCGTGGCTCGCTCAATTCGTGCTGCGTCATCCGGAGATTCGCTCGCGCATGTCCATGCCCCAGGCGACGATCGAGGATGTCGCGGGTCGCCAGCAGTCGCTTGAGAACACGCATCAGCTTCTCCATGATCCCGGCCCGGTGATCGCGGGGAAGACGGGGACGACCGGTGAGGCGGGTCAGTGTCTTCTCTCCATTGTGCAGGAAGGACGACGCGAGTACGTCGTTGTCCTCCTCGGTTCCAGCGGCCGCTATGCGGACATGCGCATGGTTCTGCGGGCGCTTGCCACACTCATCGTATAATACTTCATGCGACCTCCGCTCCTCCGCTGGCTGTCCTTGCGCGTACGGGTGCTGTGCATCGCGATCTTCTGCATCGGTGCGCTCTTGCCCCCCTATGTTCCGCATACGGCGCAGGCATTCGGAGATGATCAGGGGTCGCAGCAGTTTCTCTTCGTGGAGGAGGGATTCCTCATGAAGTCTTCCTCGCTCGGCGTGCAGGGGTCGCGCCTCGCGTTCAATCAGGGAACCATCTATCGCGTGAAGGATGGAGACAGTCTTGAGACCATCGCGAAACAATTCTCGATCGCTCCGCAGACGATCCTCTGGGCGAACAATCTCTCCGAGCATGACTCTCTGCAGCCCGGGCAAGATATCATCATTCTTCCCGTCGACGGGGTGCTCCACGGCGTGAGAAGCGGGCAGACTCTCAGTCAGATTGCGAAGCTCTACGGAGTTTCCTCCGATGCGATCGCCAACCAGAATCATATTCGCAACGGACTGATTGTCGCCGGACAAGAGATTATTATTCCTGGTGGCAAACCGCTGCCGGGCTCTCCGCCTGCCGTTGCAGGCGTTCCCGGCGGACTGCAGTTCGGGCAGAAGCTCGGGACGGCGGATCTCCGATTGAAATTGAATTTGGGAAGCGACACGGTGGCGCAGCGAGCGACGGCACCGGCAGTGGGTGCGTCGGTGACACAGTCGATGTTGCAGTGGCCTTGCGAGGATTGCAACATCACGCAGTACTTCAGCCCCAGTCACTACGCGCTCGATATTCAAACGAAAGGGGGCGGCCCCATCTTCGCCGCGGCCGATGGCGTTGTCACTCGCGCGGATTACGGATGGGACGGCGGCTACGGCAATGTCATCGAGATTGATCACGGCAACGGCATGGTCACGCTCTATGGTCATAACAAGGAGCTGTACGTGAAGGCGGGGGAGCATGTGAAGCGCGGGGAAAAGATTGCTTGGATGGGACATACGGGATTGGTGCATGGTCCGACAGGCATCCACACGCACTTCGAAGTGCGTGTCAACGGCGTGAAGAAAAATCCGTTGCTCTATTTGGAGTGAGGGCGGTTGAAAGCAGCGCCGATTCTTCGAGAAAATGTTCTTTCTTTTCTTGCCATTGAGAAAACTGTCATGAGATGCTGCACGCGCTGATGGGCGTGTTTTAGATACCGCCGAGAAGCTTTGTATTTCTTCCTCTTTTCTCATTATGAAGAAAGTTTCTGTTGCAGTTCTCTTCCCTCTCCTTTTCCTCGCAGCGTGCACGGGGAACGTGACG
>CAIJNU010000087.1 GCA_903822115.1 uncultured Candidatus Peregrinibacteria bacterium | reverse complement strand
CGGGAGACCAGCGAGGAACACGGCACGAAGCACCAAGCCGGGGCCGAGTGACCGATGCTGTATTCCTCGGAGGGGCTTATTTCGGCCTGCGGCCTTGTGCCCTCGGTCTTCGGACGTGAAGAAAGCTTACTCTTTGGCTGTGCGATGTCAAGGCCAGTTCGCATAGGCTCCTCTCTTTCTTTGCCAGGGGCCTTATGAACTCTCCAAAACAAAGCTGCTCCTTCTCTTCGACATGGTTTTTTCGTGGGGGACCAGGGAAAAGAGTTCGGTTCCCTAGGTCCCCCACACCCCCTTTACCCTCCTAACGGTAACAATTTGTGGAACTATCAGAGATAGAGGAAGGTTATCCATTGGGAACCATGGAATTTTGTATATTTGTTGCGCTGCGGCGCGAAACAAAAAACAAACACACATCAGCCGGAGCCGCGCACCACGGGGTGGAATAGCTTCGAAGAGAACAGATAAAGAGAAGGAATATCCGAAAGAGGGGACGGAATGACGTTAGCATTGGTGCGCGGAGCGCTTTCGAAGTTTATCCTGAGCTAGACGAAGGACCCTTCTTTCTCAGGGCGAGAAAGAAGGACATAATGTCTCCATGCGCCTCATTCTCCAACGCGTCTCTTCCGCATCGGTTTCCGTTGATGGCAACGTCGTCGGTTCCATCGGGCGGGGCTACTTGCTCTTTCTCTGCGTGATGAAGGGAGATACGCAAGCGGAGGCCGGAAAACTTGCGGAGAAGATCTGCGGGGTGCGCCTCTTCGAGGGGCCGGAGGGCAAGATTAACGACAAGAGTCTGATCGACATCGGCGGCGGCGCACTCGTCGTCTCGCAGTTCACTTTGGCGGCGGATCTGCGTCACGGGAGGAGGCCCGACTATACGGCGGCGGCGGATCCCAAACTCGCTCAGGAACTCTATGGAGATTTTCTCGAGAAGCTCGGTGCGGCGGGGGTGGCGCATATCGCCGGGGGGAAGTTTGGCGCACTGATGCAGGTGTCGCTCACCAATGACGGACCGGTGACGCTTGCTCTTGATACGGCCGCATTGTAGATATAAACGGCTTTTTTGTTGTGTGCTAGCCCCGGAATCGTGATACAATCCGTCATCCTATGTCCCTTTGGACGTCCACGGTGGCTCCGTTGCTCAAGGGCTTGGACGGCCCGAAGCCGACCTTCGACGAGCAACGACTGCGCGCCGTTTTTCACCTCGCGGAGCAGCTTTACCGCGGCAAAGAACACTGGACGGGAGTGCCTCTCCTCGTCCATGCGCTCGGTGTGGCGCAGATGCTCGAGCCGTTTGAGCCCGATCAGGACACGGTTATCGCGTGTCTCCTCCAGCATGCTCTCCAGACGCGACAGATATCGCTTTCGGATATCGAACAGCAGTTTGGCGCGGTCACTCGTCGCCTCGTATCGGGCGTACATTTACTCTCGCATATCGCACTTAAGGAGCGGCGCAACTCCATCGAAGATCTTCGGGTGATGCTCCTCTCGGTTTCCGACGACGTTCGCGTGATCCTCATTATCCTCTGTGAGCGGTGTTATGCGCTCGATCATCTCTTTCTTGTCTCTGCCGAGGAGAAGCGTCTTCTTTCACACGACGTCCTCAACCTCTACGCGCCGGTGGCGGCACGCCTCGGAATTCACTCCCTGAAGGAGCGGCTGGAAGGTCTCGCGTTTCCCGTCGTGTATCGAGCGGATGCGGAGGCGGTGGAGGAGCAATTGAAGCAAGTACAGCGGCATTACGGGCTTTTCCTGACGACCGTTTCACAGAAACTCGCCAAGATGCTTCACGAACAGGGGATTGCCGCTGCGGTTACCGGCAGGGAGAAACGCCCCTTCAGTATTTTTAATAAGATGAGGCAGAGAGCCGTCTCGCACATCGATCAACTTACCGATCTCTTCGGGCTCCGCGTCATTGTGGACACTGAAGAGCAGTGTTACCAGACGCTGGGCTTCCTCCATCGCATGGGCGTTCCGGTCCCCAATCGCTTCAAGGATTACATTTCCTTTCCGAAGCCCAATGGTTATCGCAGTCTTCATACCACGGTCTCCAAGCTCCCCGGCGTGCCAAACGGTGTCTTCGTGGAGGTGCAGGTGCGCACGCACGAGATGCATCGCGAAGCGGAGTTCGGAATCGCTGCGCATTGGAGTTACAAGGAAGGAGGATCGGCGGAGCAGACGATGCGTCGCGTACAACTCAGCCAGGTGCTCACGCAGCAGCAGGCGCTGGAGGAAAGCGATGATAAAACAGCATTCGCCGATCACATCTTCGTGCTGACGCCGAAGGGGGACATCGTCGAGCTGCCGGAGAGTGCCACGCCTCTCGACTTCGCATTCCAGATTCACACGGATTTGGGAATCGGATTCCGCGCTGCGCGCGTGAATGGAAGCATCGTTCCGCTGGATTATGAGCTCGAGAATGGTGATATCGTGGAGATCCTCACGCACCGCATCCCCAAGCCCTCTTCGGAGTGGCTTCAACTCCTCAAGATGGCCTCTTCCCGGTCGCGCCTCAAGCGATATCTGTATGCGCTTCATCGTACCGACTATGTTGTGCGCGGGAAGGAAATGATTAACGAAGTTCTGCGCCGTCTTCATGTCGTCCCTCTTGATAATGAGCTGTCTATTCTGAGGCACTACGACGGACGGACTCTTCCGTTTTCGGAGCGCGAGGATTTGCTCATGAAGATAGGACAGGAATCGGAGACGGTAGGTTCGCTCTTCGCTCACGTTGATGCACTCGCGTCCGTTCGCTCTCTCCTTGCCACTCCTCCGAAGAAATCGACCCAGAGCAAATTCAACAATGCGCTGGTGGAAGTGGAGGGCGGCTTACCGATGCCACTGCGATTTGCCAAGTGTTGTAACCCCGATCAGGGAGAACGAGCAGAAATCGTTGGTTGCATTACTCGCGGCGGAGAAGTGATGATTCATCGTTCGCGCTGTCGCATGCTGAAGAGCGTCAATCCGGAGCGGAGGGTAAAGGTGCTCTGGAGTCGGGAGAAGGAACAAGTGAGACCTGTGAAGAAGAAAAAGGTGCCGGCAAGTCGGTGAATGATCGATTTTCCTTTCCAAGGTTCTTCTCTTTCTTTGTCAGGCGCGACAAAGAAAGAGAGAAAGAAAACGCTGGCGCGCCGAAGCCCATCATATGGCTCTGCGCCTCCG
>CAIJNU010000086.1 GCA_903822115.1 uncultured Candidatus Peregrinibacteria bacterium | reverse complement strand
AGCTCTCTCTAATTATGCAGTCAATGAAGTGCACTTCTGTGAGTTCTTAAGTACCCAAATCACCTTTCCGTTAATGAAAAAATCTGGGTTGTCAGATTCATGAATGAATATAGGAGGATAATTTGCCGTAGATTCCGATTTAAGAAGTATTTGATGATTATTCTCATCCGTGAAATATCTCTTTACGTTCGCACAATTATCAATGATCGAAAGAACATAGTCTCCGTTACGAGGATTTCGATCCTCAGGATCAACAATCACGAAATCGCCGTCGTCTATGGTCGCTCCGTTCACATCGGAGCTGTTCATCGAATCGCCGACCGCACGAAGTGCGAAAAGTTTTTCGCGTCTAGGGAGCATCTTCTTCGAAACCATCAGCATCCCCTCGGGGCGCTCTTCGGCGAAGAGAGCTGCGGGGCCGCAGTTTGCCGCACCGAGGAGCGGGACCGAAACAAGATCCAACAGCCTCCTCTCTTCTTCCCTCCGAAGAAGGGCGATGTTGTGTTTTTTCCAGTCGATGCGAACGAGCCCTCGCTTCTCCAGTTGGAGAAGGTGATGCTTGATTTTCTGGGGGTGAGGCACGTCGATGAAGCGACCAAGATCGCGCAGGGATTCGAAATGTCGGACGCCCCGCAAGCCGATGAGCTCGTAGAGTTTCTGCTGGATGGCGTGCATGCGGTTTTGATTGTACCCAAGCGAAATTCGCTGTCAACGACAGTCAACGATTTGACAAAGGCAGGTCAATTTTGGTAGCTTGAGCACAATATCCTTCTTTTAGCTATGCCAAACACGTTCACCGTCCCATGGAAGAAGAACTTCCGCAAGCTCCCTTCGCATCTTCATTCTAAGCTCTCCGGTTTCCGCGATCGCCCCGTAAGGGTCGCGTGCGCAAAGAAAATCCCCGAAAGCGACATTGTGAATGGGAAGTATGTCCACCTTCAAATGAGAATGGAGGAGGGGACTCCTGTTTTCCCTCGTTCCATCGTTCCTAATCCCAGGCTCTGGAAGTGCTCGGAGCGAAACGTCCACGGACAAGAGGTGGTTCGTAGAGACCTCCCCATGGAAACGCAGACATATGAATTTGAATCGCCGAATTGGGGAGACTGGGGGTACGGGTCTCACACCGTTTCGTGGAGTCGCGAGGTCTACCAGCGGGATTTCATCCCCCCAAAGGAATTGGACATACATATAGAACTGCTGAGAAACGAAGAAGTGGGTGGGCAACGGGCATGGGTTTTTCTCTTCACGGTAAACGAGGTCATTGATCCATCTGGCGAAGGGGCAGAAGGCGACGTCCTCTTCAACATCAATCTCCTCCAAGAGAATGTCGGAGTCGCTGATATCTTCCCTGCCGATGCCAAGGAAGAGGAGTACCTCTCAACCATCCAAGTTGATTGGGAGATTCTTCCTCCTCGAGAACGGGAGGATGTAGTGGCGAAGGTTCTCAGAAAGTACGGTAACCCCACTGAAGAGGTCGTGAAGAAGGTGGACGCTCGTTACCGTCTGCTGATGAAACTGAAGCCGAAGGCCTTCATCAACGGCACCAACGGATTCCGTCACTACTTCGGGGCGCTTCTCGCCGACGATCTGGTGGTGTTTGAGAACTTGGAACACGGCAACGCGATCTACGTCATGTACCAGGAGTGGAAGTCTCTGAGCAAGCTCAGCCGGATCGCCCTGCTTCGCATGAACAAGACGGATCGGCCGTTTGATCGTGTCGTTCATTGTAAGGGGTGGGAGGACAAGCTCATTGGGATTGTCACGGAGGAGATGCATTCTCGGCGCGTGAAAGCCGTCGCAGCAAGCACGACACAGAAGAACGTCGAACGACAGAGCGAGAAGTCTACGATGAAAGCTAATCATTCCTCAGCTATTTCTTAACTCCATTTCTATGCCGAAAAGCCTTCGGAACTCCGGCAAACACTGGTCCTCAGCCGAGGAGCAGAGGCTAGCGCGGCTTGCTGCCGGTAACACGCCTACGCGCGTGATCGGTCTCAAGCTCGGGCGCTCCCCCGACTCTGTCTACAGCAAAGCGAGTGAACTCGGGATCTCACTGGATCCCCCCAATCAATCCCCCTACAACCGACGTTGATATGTGGCAGTTCGACCCCTCCAAAATTCCTACTGTGGTCGGCCTCACTATCGCATCTGTTATCGCCTCCGCCCTATTAGATTTGTACTTAGCCCGCAGATGTAGAACAGATGACGAGGCGGAGCTTCTTGCCCTTCGTCTCAATGATCTCGGTACATTCATTGCTTTCATCTCAGTGGCTTCTGCCGGTGGAATTAGCTTCGGCGGTGCCGCGCCCTTGGTTTCTACGATTCCGTCCGGTTCACTTATTGCAATCAATCTACTGATGTATAGTCACAGCATTCGTGTAGGCGTTCTCAAAAGACGCATTGCAAAGTCGCGAGAGGCCCTTGAAGTACCCTGCACCACTCGATCAACGTCTCGAGCAAAGGGCTTGTGATTCGCATCTTTGGGGCTGGCAGCATAAACATTTAAAAATGCTGTTTTTGCCCCGAAATATATCTTCATGAAATCGGTGTGTAGGAAGAGATCCCTTCTATACTTTCTTCATGAATCCTTCATCCACTTCCAAACCACAGGGAGATTGGCGCGAGGAGACTCTGGCCCGCACGCGATTGCTGATCCTGGAGGCCGACCCCGAGATGATTGAGGAGCGGAAATGGAAGAAGCCTTCGAATGCGATGGCGGGGGTCCCAGTGTGGTCCCACAGCGGGATCGTCTGCACCGGAGAGACGTACGCGAAGGTCGTGAAGCTCACGTTTGCCCGTGGAGCCAGCCTCCCAGACTCATCGCACCTCTTCAATTCCAGCTTGGAAGGAAACACGCGAAGGGCGATCGATATCCGCGAAGGGGTGGAGGTCGATGCCAAGGCATTCAAGGCACTCGTGAAGGCAGCGGTGGCTCTGAACACCTCGACCGCGGCGCAATAAATTCTCCGGAGTTCATCAATGTCGTGAAAGTGAGCGCCGGCAGTTTCATCGACATTGATTTTTTCGCAAACCCGCCTTCACAACTCCTTTCCACCGAACTTCGTCCCGCTTGTTTGTTTGTATTTTGGCATGTCGTCCGGATACTGCGGACACTTCTTCCCCCCAACAATATTTATGGAAACTGACTCACAACATTGCAGTCCTGAGATGTTACAAAAGGCACACGCAGCCGGATTGCACGTTGCTGAAAGGGCGGGAGAGACAAGTGTGGATGACCAAGAGGGCACGCATCATGTGCCAACGGTAGACGAGATTCGCGGTAATGCGCGCGAACGTCTTCTTGTAGAGATGAGTGCTTGATTCAATGATTATGTATTGAAGGGCGGCGTTGCCGCCCTTTTTTGTGTCTTTAGAGGGGTTTTCTATTGAAAAATATTTCGGTTCCACGCTCTCGTGGTACGCCTCTTTTGTCGTGCCCGTGAGGCAATGACAAAGGCGATGCAGGAATCATGTGTCGAGGGTCTGAGGAAAAGCGGGGGGAAGTTTCAAGCTGACTGAGAGCGATGCCCTCTCAGCGCGCGGGGCGGGGATTGCTCTTCCTTACTCTTTTCTCCCTCTCTCTATGCCCCTTCAGTTACATCATCGCGTACCTCGTAAGACTCTGGCGTCTCTCGTTGCGGTTGCCAGCGTTTGTTCGCTCATCCTTCCTTCAGCTTTCGCGCAACAGGACGCCTCTTCGGTACTCACTGGCGCTCCTTCGCAACCAACATCAACGGCAAGCGCGT
>CAIJNU010000085.1 GCA_903822115.1 uncultured Candidatus Peregrinibacteria bacterium | reverse complement strand
GTATTGCATCTCTCATAAAACCGCTCTACACTCCACCTCGATATGGCGAAGAATCAGTACACAGCACAGCAGATTCAAGTCCTCGAGGGATTGGAGCCGGTGCGCAAGCGTCCGGGTATGTACATCGGATCGACCGATGTGCGCGGACTCCATCACCTCATTTACGAAATCGTCGACAACTCAATTGACGAAGCGATGGCCGGATTCGGATCGCAGATCACCGTAACGCTCAATGATGACGGTTCGGCGAGCATCGAGGATAACGGTCGCGGTATTCCGGTAGACATGCACCCCGTCGCCAAGCGTCCCGCTCTCGAAGTGGTGCTTACGACGCTCCATGCGGGAGGGAAATTCGGAGGAGAGGGGAGCGGGTACAAGGTTTCCGGTGGATTGCACGGCGTGGGAGGTTCCGTGGTGAATGCGCTTTCCGTCACGATGCGTGCGGAAGTGTTTCGCGATGGTTTTTCGTACGTGCAGGAGTACAAGCGCGGCAAGCCGACGATGGACATGCGCAAGCAGGGCAAGACGACGAAGACCGGAACGCTCATCACCTTCACGCCTGACGACGAAATTTTCGACACGACGGATTTTGACATCGATCTGATCCTCACGCGGCTCCGCCAACAGGCGTACCTCACGCGCGGCGTCACGATCTCCATTATCGATGCGCGAAAGAAACGCACGGAAGCCGAGTCGCAGCATCCGCGTCTTTATCGCTTCCATTTCGAAGGCGGCATCTCCGCGTACGTTCATCACTTGAACGAATCCAAAGAGGTGATTGGAGATCCGATCTGGTTCGAGAAGGACACGCCGGAAGGATTCGTGGAGGTGGCGCTCCAGTACACGCAATCTTTTCAGGAACATGTCGCGAGCTTCGCGAACAATATTCACACGGTGGAGGGCGGCCATCACCTCACGGGATTCAAGGCCGCACTCACGCGTACGATCAATGCCTACGCGCGCAGCTTCGGCCTGCTCAAGGAGAAGGATGAGAATCTGACCGCCGATGACGTGCGAGAAGGGCTCACGGCCGTCATCTCCGTGCGTCTGCGCGAGCCGCAGTTCGAAGGACAGACCAAAGGCAAGCTTGGCAATGCCGAGATGAAGACGGCGGTGGAGTCGGTCGTCAATGAGAAGCTCTCGCAGTATCTCGAGGAGCATCCCTCCGAAGCGAAAGATATTATCGCGAAGTGTTTGCTTGCGGCGCGGGCTCGCATGGCCGCACGCGCGGCTCGCGACAGCGTGATCCGCAAGGGTGCGCTCGACGGTATGACGCTTCCGGGGAAGTTGGCGGATTGTTCGAATAAGGATCCGTCGCAGTGCGAGATCTACATCGTCGAGGGAGATTCCGCCGGTGGCTCCGCCAAGCAGGGGCGCAACCGCGAGTTCCAAGCGATCCTCCCCCTGCGCGGAAAGATCCTCAACGTGGAGCAAGCGCGTCTGGACAAAATGCTTGCCAATAACGAGATCAAAGCGCTCATTATTGCGATGGGGATGGGCATCGGCGAGACGAAGGAGATCGCGAAGCTGCGCTACCACCGCATCGTGATCATGACCGATGCCGACGTCGACGGCGCGCACATCCGCACGCTGCTCCTCACGCTTTTCTTTCGGTACTTCCAGGAGCTCGTCGAAGGCGGCTACATCTACATTGCGCAACCTCCCCTCTACAAGATCCAGAAGGACAGGGATGTGCGCTACGCCTACAACGATGCCGAGAAGGAGGCGGTGCTGAAGGAATGGGGTGTGCAGGCCGTCGAGATGCAGGAGTCCGATGAGGAATTGCCGGCGGAGGCAGCGCAGCCCGAAGAGGCTGAGCAAGAAGAAAAGAAGGGGAAGAAGGAGGAGGTGAAGAAGCCGCGCCGCGTGAATATCCAGCGCTACAAAGGTCTCGGAGAAATGAACCCGGGACAGCTGTGGGATACGACGATGAACCCCGAATCGCGCATGATGCTGCGGGTCACGATGGATGATGCCGAGAAGGCAGACGCCGTCTTCACGACACTCATGGGTGCGGAAGTGGCACCACGCCGCAAGTTCATCACAACCCATGCCAAAGCCGTGAAGAATTTGGACATATGACGCCCACACTTCCAGCCATTCGGAAAGCCACATTCTTCACGACGTGCATTACCGTGGTGGGTGCGATCGTCGCCATGCGTTCGCCCACGCCGCTCGTCTATCTTCTGCCGTGCTGCATTCTGTACGCCGGTCTGGTCATCAATACGTTTCCTTCCGTCCGACTCTTCTCATCGCTTCACCCGGATCGCGACACGATGCAAACGATGATCGATACCGCACTGGTGGTGTTGTACATCTGCATTGCGCTCACGCTCGGTCATCCGCTGCGTTTTGCCGCTCTTGATACATGTTTATTTGTCATGGCGATGATCAAGTACATCTACCTTCTCCCACAAGCTGCGCACCGCGATCTTTTGAGACGAAAAATCTTCGTGGACGGTTTGGGTGCGATCAGCGCAGCCGTGGCGTTTGTCGGTTGTCTGCTCTGGAGATCGGACATCATGATGTGGCTGTGGGCGGCGGCATTTACGGCAACACAAATCGATATCTTCATCCTCCATCCGCTCTACGTCTTCCCGATCAACGAACGTCGCGGTACGTCTTCGTCACCGGACGATGGAAGAGCGCCTCCGAAACGTAGTTGAGCGCGTAAATCGCACCCATCTTCGCGAAGCCGTCGCTGCGCATTCTGCGCGCTGAGGAGTAGACGTGGAACGAGCGACAGAATTTCACTTTGCCGACGTCGTGGAGGCGGCGAGCGAGGTTCGTGTCGTCGCCGTAGAAAGCGATCGACGTATCGAAGCCGCCGATGGCGTGGAGCGCTTCTCTGCGCACGACAAAATTGCCGCCTGTCACTGCGAAGCCGACGAGGGAGGCGGTAACCGGTGCAACGCCGTACCAAAAGAAGCGTGCGAGCGCGTGTTGCAGACGCGACAGCTCTCCGCGTCGGTAGCTGTAGGGGCCGCTGAGGCAGATGAGGTCGGGTTGCTCCTCAAATTCCCTGATAAGCGTCGAAGGCCAGAGATCCGGCATCTGACTGTCGGCGTCGACGTACGCGAGCAGATCGCCCTTCGACTCCATGAAACCGCGCTGCCTCGCGAAGCACGTTCCCTTGCGGTCTTCGCGTACGACACGGACGCCGGGGTAGGTGGCAGCAATCTCCGCCGTGCGATCGGTCGATGCATTGTCGACGACGATGATCTCGTGAAACGTTTCGGGGTAGTGGCGCAAACAACTTTCGAGACACTGCTCGATGTAGTTTTCCTCGTTGTGGGCCGGAATGATGAGGGAAATCGTAGGCTTTGTCACAGACGTGGAGTATAGCAGAAATGCACGATGTCAGGCAGGGTGATCCCTCCCCAAATGTCTCCTTACGCCCCGCGTCAAAACATGCTTGAATACCGTAGAATTCTCTTTGGCGAATGAAAATCGCGTTCTTCTCAGACACCTTCCTCCCCGAAATCACCGGCATCTCCACGTGCATCGCGAACGTGTCGCAGGAGCTGGGCAGGAGGGGGCACGAGGTGAAGATCTTCACGTACGATTGGCCGTCTCTTCCGCCAGTCTCCTGGGCTCCGCCGAATGTCGAGGTGGTGCGCTGGCCGTCGATTTGCCTCATTCCCAACACGTTCTTCCGCATGAGCTGGCGATTTGGAAAGCTGTGGCGACGAGTGAAAGAGTTTCATCCCGATGTCATTCACTTTCACACGCCGTCGACGCTCGGAATCTTCTCCATTTTCTATGCCAAGAAAACACATACGCCTCTCGTCGGGACGATTCACACGTATCTCTCGAAACAGAATGCGGATGTCTTGAAGATTGCGACGCGCAACAAGTATCTTCTGCCGATCATTCGAACAATCAGTCTGACATGCAATCGCTGGGTCTTCGACAGGTGCGATATGCGCCTTGCCCCGTCGCGCTTGCTCATCGAAGAGCTCGTATCGGGAGGGCTGAGTAAGGAGATTTCCTTTCTCCCCAATCCAGCGCCCCAGTCCGCGCAGACGGCGCCGGGCGCTTCCGTGGAAGAAGTGAAAGAGCGGTACGGACTCCGCCATCGCGTGATCATCCACGTCGGACGGATTTCGCCGGAGAAGAAAGTCGATCTGCTCATTCGCGCTTTCAAGAAATTATCTGAGAGCAGGGAAGACGTATCGCTGCTCATTCTCGGTGACGGTTCTGCGCGCGAGTCTCTTGAGCGTTTGGTCGCAGAGGAGCATCTCGAAGGTCGCGTGGTCTTCACGGGCTTCATCAAGCCCGATGTCCTGATGCAGTCCGGTCTTTTCGCCGCAAGCGACTTCTTCGCGACGATGAGTACCATGGAGAACCAGCCGATGGTGGTGTTGGAGGCGATGATTGCGGGTTTGCCCATCGCGGGCGTGCGCGCGGGAGGGCTGACGGAGCTTATTACGGATAACGGAATCATTGTTCCGCCGGATGATATCGTCGCGATGGCCGCTGCGTTCTCGCAGATGCTCTCGGATGACGAAGGTCGGAAGCGGATGGCGCAGTGCTCGAAGGAGAATGCGCGCTTCTACAGCGCTGCCAATATCAGTGACAAGCTCATTGGTTATTACGAAGGGTTGATGGAGAGGAGGGGGAAGAAGTGAGCTCTTCTCTTTCTTTGTCAGGATGAAGTTTGCCCTTCTTTCTCAGGGCGAGGGTTTCGCCTTTCTTTCTCAAGGCAAGAAAGAAAGGCGGAAAGAAAGTGCCTGCCTGCCGGC
>CAIJNU010000084.1 GCA_903822115.1 uncultured Candidatus Peregrinibacteria bacterium | reverse complement strand
GCCGAGAAGATGCAGGGCATCATGGGGGAGATGGGGATGCCGACGGGAGGATAGGACATAGGGATGAGGACGTAGGCTAATTAGACGCAACGAAATTTGTCTTGAGCTCAACTCTACGTACTTTGTCCTACGTCCTCTGTCCTCTATCATGAATCCATGCACAAGCGCACATGGGTGGTTATCGCAATCCTCGTCCTACTCGGTACGTACACCTGGTACCGCCACGAGCTCGCTCCCGTCGGCGGTAATGACGTGCGTGAGATCGTCACGATTCCTTCCGGCTCCTCGGTTTCTTCCATCGGGCAATTGCTCTCGAAGCAGGGCCTCATCCGCTCGCCGTTCTTCTTCTCGTGGTTTGTCCGTTTGCACCGCGATCAGTCGCGCCTCCTCGCGGGAACGTACGTACTGCACCCGTCGCTTTCCACGCCGGAGGTGGTGAATATTCTCATGGGATCGCACTTGCCGGAGCAGACGGTGACGATTCCCGAAGGATTCACGGTGAGAGACATCGATGCGCTTCTCGCAGCGAAGGGGCTTTCCGCGAGCGGCGATCTCCTCCACTGCGCGCAGACCTGCGATTTCTCCACGTTCACGTTTCTGCCGAAGCAGGGGAGTGAAGCGGCCGCGCGCGGCGGGAAGCTCGAGGGGTATCTCTTTCCCGATACATACTTCGTGACGGAGGATCAGTTTCTTCCGAAGTTTTTCCTGGAGCGTCTCCTCGGCGTCTTCCGCAACCGCGTGTCGGACGGACTGACGAAGGAGGTTAAGACATCCGGTCATTCACTCTCGGATATCGTCACGATGGCTTCGTTGGTGGAGTCGGAAACGAGGACGGACGCGGAACGGCCGATCGTTGCCGGTATTCTCTGGAAGCGCTACGAGAAGCATATGAGTCTCGGTGTGGATTCCTCCGTTCGCTACATTCTCGGAAAGAAATCCGCTTCCCTCACGGAGGCAGATCTCTCTGTCGCATCTCCCTACAATCTTCGAAAATTCAGAGGACTGCCGCCCGGCCCCATCGCCAATCCCGGGCTCGCAAGCATCGAAGCAGCACTGCATCCGCAGACCTCCCCGTATTGGTACTACCTTCACGATTCCAAGGGGCAGATCCACTACGCCGTAACAAATGATGATCAGAATGTGAATCGCGCACGCTACTTGCCATAAAAGGGGATCCACTGGCGGAAAAGAGCGTTTTCTGCTATACTTACTTGATGCGTCTTCTCTTCCTCTTCGGCATCGTCGGATACGCTGCCATAGCGCTCCTCGTTCCTCGAGCGAGTGCGCTCCCGATGCGCGCAACACCCGACATAATTTCTATGGAGACCGCGGCGAATCGAAAGCTTTTGCAAATAATTGAGCGGGTCGCAGGCATTGGCGATGTGCAGGGATGCGAGACGCTTTCGCCCATTCCGCTCTACGAAAGTTCTCCTTCACTCGGTGATTGGCAGACGATGTGCACAGCCTTCATTCGTCGTGATGCAGGGATCTGCGGGAAGATTTCTGATACACTTAAGCCCGACCTCAGAGCATTCTGTTTCGCCTCGTTCACTCATTCCTGATTTCTATGTCATACCAACATCGACTCAAGATCGGCGTCATGGGTTCTGCGAGTGGTCCTCAGATGGAGGATCCCGTTGCTCGCGAGAAGGCATGGGCGCTCGGTCAGGAGATCGCGAAGCGCAACTACATTTTCATTAACGGGGCGTGTCCTGGATTGCCCAATGATGCGCTTCGTGGCGCGCAGGAGAACGGAGGATTTTCGATCGGGATTTCGCCGGCCTTCTCGGAGCACCAGCACATCAACGAATACCAATCGCCTCACGCCCATGACATGATCATCTACACGGGTTTGGGGTTCATGGAACGCGACATTATCAATATCCGCTCTGCCGACGGAATAATTCTCATCGGCGGCGGCATCGGGACGCTCAACGAATTCACGATCGCATACGACGAGGGTCGTCCGATCGGCGTCCTCACGAATTCGGGCGGTATCAGCAATCACATCGAGCACATCGTCGTTGAGCTCTGCAAGCGCGAGATGCCTCCCAATCTCGTCATGGACGATGATCCGGTGAAGTTGCTCGACAAGCTCGAGGCTGCGATCTCCGCCTATCCTCTCCCGGTGTTGCAGGATGGGAGAGTGAGGGACTCCAAGCCCAACGATAAAACGCAGGGGTGAGGGGGTCAGTCCAATGTTTTGTCCCGCGGCCCTTTCGTGATCCAGCGGATTGGGGTGCCGGAAAATTCGAATACTTCGCGGATGCGGTTGCCGAGGTAGCGCAATTGGCTAACACGAACTTGCTTCGGATGCTTCACGAAGAGAATGAACGTCGGCGGGGGATCTTTGCCCTGCGTGATGAACTTCGTGGTGAGGAGTTCGCCAAGAGGCTTGTCTCCTACGGCGTCCCGCAGCCATCTCTGGAGTTCCCTGGTGGGGAGACGGCGGTGTCGATTGCGGTGCACCATGGAGATGAGATCAAAAATCTTCGGGAGTTTTTCGCGTGTCAGAGCCGAGCAGAGCAGCACGGGTGCGTATCGGCAGAAGAGGAAAGCGTCGCGGAATTCCTCGAGACGTTGCTCACGATCACCCGCGGGTAGGAGGTCGCTCTTGTTGAGGAGGAGGATGAGCGCCTTGCCCGCCTCGTCCGCGAGTCCGGCGATGTGCTTGTCCTGCTTGCTCGGGGGCTGCGATGCGTCGAGGACGAGTACGACGACGTCCGCGTCTTCGATGGCGCGAAGTGTTCGAACGTACGCGAAGAACTCGATCTCCTCAGCCTTGTGTCCGCGCTTCTTCAATCCTGCCGTATCTACGAAGATGAATTCCTCGCCCTCTCTGCGGATGGTCGTGTCCGTGATGTCGCGCGTCGTTCCGGGAACGTCGGAGACAAGTCGGGGGGAATTCGTGCGCTGCGTATCGGACATGAGCGCGTTGATGAGCGAACTTTTGCCGACGTTCGGTTTTCCAATGACGGCGACGCGGGGGATGGCGGCAGCATCGCGCTTCTCCTGTTTGCTGAAGTGCATCTTCTTCAAGAGTCGTTCAATCAATTCCTCCACGTCAGACGTTCCTTGATTGTTCAGAGCGCTCACGGCAATCGTTTCGTCGCCGATGCCCAGCTCCGCACTCGTGACGAGCGCGTTCTCTTCGACCTTCTTGTTGTCGCACTTTGTGAGCACGAGGATGATCGGCGCGTGCTTGCGGTGCGCTTTGCGCAGAATCTGTGCGATCTCTCGGTCGCTCTTCGTCAGGTCTTCCTTCCCGTTGAGCGTGAAGAGGATGAGGTCGGCAGACTCGATTGCGAGGAGAGACTGTGCATGCACGTCCGCTTCGAAGTCCTTGTCCGTTGTACCTCCGCCCATGCCTCCCGTGTCGAGCAGCAGGTAATCGCATTCATCGCCCTCGATCTTTCCCGCGATGTGGTCGCGTGTGGTTCCCGGGATATCGCTCACAATCGCAATCCGCCGACGGAGCATGCTGTTGAAGAGCGTCGATTTGCCCGTATTGGGCCTGCCGATGATGGCGACCATGGGGAGATGTGCCACGGGGGGAGTATACGTGTTTCCCAAAGATTTGTATGCCTGAAGCGAAAAAGGCTATAGTTATCGCATGGAAAAACGTCCCTATGACCCGACGACTGTCGAGGCGAAATGGCGCAGCGCCTGGGAGAAATCCGGCGTCTACACCGCGAATTTGAAGAAGGCGAAGCATCCGTACTACGGACTCGTCATGTTTCCGTACCCCTCGGGCGACAAATTGCACGTGGGGCATTGGTACAACTTCGCTCCTGCCGACAGCTACTTCCGCTATCAGCGCATGCTCGGCAAGGACGTTTTCACGCCGATGGGCTTCGACGCATTCGGGCTCCCCGCGGAGAACTACGCGATTAAGACGGGCATTCATCCCAATGATTCTACGAGAAAGAACGTCGCGACGATGATCGGGCAGCTTAAGCGGATGGGATGCATGTATGACTGGGAGAAGATGGTGAATACCTCCAGTCCCGAGTACTACCGCTGGACGCAGTGGCTCTTCCTCCAGATGTTTGCAAACGGTCTCGCTTACAAGAAGAAGGGAATGGTGAACTGGTGTCCGAGTTGCCAGACGGTGCTCGCCAATGAGCAGGTGAAGGAGGGGAAATGTGACCGTTGCGGGACGGATGTCGTGCAGAAGCCCCTCGAGCAATGGTTTTGGAAGATCACGCAGTACGCGCAGCGGTTGCTCGACGGTCTGAAGGATCTGAAGTGGCCGGGTAAGACAAAGCTCATGCAGGAACACTGGATCGGGAGGAGTGAGGGGGTGAATTTCCGGGAGAAGGTGAAGGGGATGGATATTGAATTCGAAGTGTACGATTCCATTCCGCAGACATTTCTCGCGCAGACGTTCACGGTCATTGCTCCGGAGCATCCGCTGGTTCACACGCTCGTTGCCGGGACGCCACATGAGCAAGCGGTAATGGAATTCGTCGAGAAGATTAAGCGCAAAAAAATGGCGGACAAGTTTAAAATCGAGGAAGAAGCGGAAGGGATCTTTACGGGCAGGTACGTGGATAACCCCTTTGGCACCGGCGATCTGCCCATTTGGGTTTGCTCGTATGTTCTTGCCGATTACGGCACAGGCATCGTCAACTGCTCCGCGCACGATGAACGCGACTTTGCTTTCGCGAAAAAATACAATATTCCGCTCAAGATTGCGCTGCTTCCCAAAGATCCGTCTCTCGCTGAGAAAGTAAAATCGCACGAGGTGTTCTATCGGGAGCCCGAAGGCATTGTTCAATCGCCAGAGAGTGCAAAGGGAATGACGTGGGAGGAATCTCGCGAGACCGTCATTCGGTACATTGAAGAGAAGAAATTCGGCAGACGTGAAGTCCACTATCGTCTCCGTGACTGGCTTGTTTCTCGTCAGCGCTATTGGGGCGCGCCCATCCCCATCGTCTACGATCCTCATGGTCAGCCTCACCCCATTCCCGAGAAGCACCTGCCGTGGCTCCTTCCCACCGACGTGGAATTTCGACCGACCGGAAAATCGCCGCTCACGGAGAGCAAGGAGTTTATCGAGCGCACGGAGAAAATTTTCGGCAAAGGATGGCGCCCGGAATTCGACACGATGGATACGTTCGTCTGCTCGAGCTTTTACGAGTTGAGGTATCTCATGCAGGGAGATCCAAAGCACTTCGTCGATCGCAAGCTTGAGGAGAAGTGGATGCCAGTCTCTATGTATATCGGGGGACCGGAACATGCGACAATGCACTTGATCTACGCCAGATTCGTGATGATGGCATTGAAGGATTTTGGCTTTGTACAGAACGAAGAACCGTTCAAAAGATTAGTTCATCAAGGATTGATCACGAACGGGGGAGCGAAGATGAGCAAGAGCAAAGGCAACGTCGTCAGTCCCGATTCCTTCGTCGAGCGTCACGGCGCCGACGTCTTTCGCATGTACTTGATGTTCATGGGACCGTTTGCAGACGGGGGAGATTGGAGCGATACCGGGATCAAAGGCATCGATCGCTTCGTGCAGAGAGCATGGGATATGCTGACGACGAAGCCCTCGAAGAATGCGGAGGAGGATAAGACGTCACTCGCGCTGATTCACGGCACCATCAAGCGTGTCACCGAGAGTATCGAAGGTTTTCGTTTCAATACGGCGATTGCTGCGCTCATGGAATTTCTTAACGCGGTTGATAAGCGAGAGTCCATTTCACTGGAAACTGCGAGGACGTTTACGCTTCTGCTCGCGCCGCTCGCCCCTCATCTCTCCGAAGAACTTTGGGAGCACCTCGGGGGGAAGGGCTTCGTGACGGATCAGAAGTGGCTTCACTTTGATGTCGCGCATCTCAAGTCGGACACGATGACGATCGTGGTGCAGGTGAATGGCAAACGTCGCGCTAGTATCGATGTGTCATCCGATGCATTGGAAGCGGATATTATTGCGCAGGCAAAGGGAGAGGAGAACGTGAAGAAGTTCCTGATGCAGCCAATCAAAAAGGAAATTTATGTGAAGGGGAGGCTTGTGAGCTTCGTAGTGTGATGTTTCGATTCCGATATTCATGACCAAACCCTTTCCCCCTTCCTTCAACGCGCTGGATCGCTACGGCGCGTACACGGATCTTGAGGCGCTCAAACAGGCGAGTCTTCGTCCGCTTCGCAAGAGCAAGCGCGTGAACACGCTCAAGTGCACGACGGAAGCATTCCTGATTTGGGCGAAGGAGAGAGAATGGACCACTGAGCAAGTTCCTTGGTGTGCCGAGGGGTACTACATTGATCGGGAGGATCGGGAGACGGCGCTCGGAAAAGATTTGTTGCACCTGCTCGGGCATACGTACATGCAAGAGGCGGCGAGTATGTTGCCGGTAGCACTTCTCAATCCTCAGCCTGGCGAAACGATTCTCGACATGAGCGCAGCGCCCGGCAGTAAAACGACACAAATTGCATCCATGATGCAGGGGAGGGGAGTCATTATTGCCAACGATGTTCAAGAGCAGCGTTTGTGGACGTTGAAAAATTCTTTGCACCGCTGTGGCGTAACGAATGTCATTGTGACGAAGAAGGTTGGTCAATGGTTTGCGCGCAACATGACAGAGCGCTTCGATCGTGTGCTATGCGACGCTCCCTGCACCGCGCAGGGGACCGTGCGCAAGGATTCTGATGCGCTGACGTACTGTTCGGCGGAGAACATCGGAAAAATGGCGAAGTTGCAGCGCGAGCTGCTGGAAGCTGCGATCGATGCGGCGAAGGTGGGTGGAGTGATCGTCTACTCAACCTGCACCCTGACTCCCGAGGAGAATGAAGAGGTGATAGCCTCAATATTGAATAAATTTGGTGATCAAATAGAACCGCTTGAAACAGGGCTAAAAACGATCTTGAGCGCAGCGATTGAAGACTCGAATAGAGTGCAAGAATACCTTGGTTTTTCGAATAAATTTCCTGCGTGTCGCCTCTGGCCGCAGACGTACGACACGGAGGGATTCTTCGCCGCTGTTTTGAGAAAGGTGAAGCCGACCCGTGCGAGAGAGCATCGCGAAGCGGTGAGGTTTCTCGAAGATCGTCTTCCGCGATCGCGTCAGACCGGCCTGGAAAAAGAAATCGCAAACTTCTACGGATCTTCATTCCTCTTGCCTGATGATCGCCTGTTGCAGCTCAACGATCGATTGATTCTCTCGACGGAGGAAGTGGTGGATTTCTCACTCCCGGTCAAAAATTATGCCTTGGGAATGCCATTTGGAAAACGACTGGATGAATCGCGGGTGCGTCTCGATCACGACCTCGCCACGTTGCGCGGCCCCCTCGCTCAAACGCACTGTTTCGATCTTTCCGCTCAACAGCTTCAGGACTTGCTCGATGGTAAAGACACAACGTGCGATGTCGGACTGCGCGGCGATGTCTTGCTTCGGTTCAAGGGGAGGTCATTGGGATTTGGTCTCGCAAAGGACGGTCACCTGAAAAATCGATTGCCGCGATGGCTGGTGATGAAATCGTGATTGTTGAAGTGGTGCTATGAAGTCTGTCAACGACAGATGACAATTGTGGCTCCTCGAGGGGTATACTGCCCTCCTCATGGATGCGGTCACCGACATCAAAGCGCGCCTACCGATCGAAGATCTCGTCGGACAGTACTGTCAGCTCCAGAGGAAGGGTCGCAACTTCGTTTGCCTCTGCCCCTTTCACAAGGACTCGCACCCGAGCCTCCTCGTCTCGCCGGACAAGGGAATAGCGTACTGCTTCGCGTGCCAGAGCGGCGGCGACATCTTCAGCTTCTACCAGAAGATCGAGGGTGTGGACTTCAGACAGGCATTGAAGGATCTCGGGGAGAAGACGGGCGTGAAAGTGGAGGACACTCCTCATGCGCCGGCGCTCAAGAAGGATGAGAAGGAGCGGCTGCGCGAGTGCCTGGAATCGGCGTGCCAGTTCTATGCCAAGCAACTTTCGCTGTCGCCTGCCGTTCTCAAGTACCTCGCGGACCGCGCCGTCACCCCGGAGCAGATCAAGCAATTCGCAATCGGGTTCGCACCGGACTCCTTCACCGAGACGTACGAGTATTTGTTGAAGCAGGGATTCTCGCGCAAGGAGATACTGGCGGCGGGCATGGGTGTACAGCGCGAGCTAAAGGAGGAGAGGATCTACGATCGATTCCGTAATCGCCTGATGTTTCCGATTTACGATCTGCACGGCGGGATCGTCGGATTCGGAGGTCGAACGATGGGGGATGACGACGCGAAGTACATCAATTCTTCGGAGGGCGTGCTCTATCACAAGTCTTCCCTGCTCTTCGGCATGCACCTCGCGAAGGATGCCATCCGGGAACGCAAGACGGCGTTGATTGTCGAGGGATACTTCGATGTCCTCGCGTGTCACAGCGTGGGAGCGAATCACGCGGTGGCGACGAGCGGGACGGCGCTCACTGCCGATCACGTGAAGATTCTGAAGCGTCATGCGGAGACGGTGTGCCTGTGTCTGGATAGCGATCGGGCGGGTCGCGAGGCGGCTGAGCGTGCGTTTCTCCTCCTCTCTGCGGGGGGGGTCGGAGTCCGCGCCATTCAATTGCCGAAGAAGGACGCGAGTGAGCTGCTCCAGGAGCAACCTCAGCTTCTCAAGACTCTTCTCGATGATGGCGGCATGCCGTACCTCGATTGCGTGCTTGAAGAGATGCGGTCGACGGATCTGAGTGATCCTCAAATGCGCAGACAGGCGCTTCAACGACTGCTCACACTTCTTGCGGCGTTGCCTTTCGCGGTGGAACGCGATGCGTACTTCAAGCTGGCGGCCGGTGCCCTCTCCACCACGGAGACGGCGCTTCGGGAAGATCTCGATCGCGCTTCACAGGAGCCGCGTCAGAGCGCAAGTGCTCCGGCTCAAGAAGCGGGCTCCACGGCATTCGCTTTCTCGAGAGCGGAGATTTCGCTCTGTCTCTTCCTGCTCTATCCGAAATTGCGCGCTCTTCTCTCGGAGCTTATTCCTCCGTCCGAGGGATTCGCACAGAGACTCTTCGCGGCCATCAAGCAAACACCGGAAGACACTCCTCTCGTCCTCGAACAGCTTGAGCTTAGCACCGAGGACCGTGAGCGCGCATCCATTCTCACGCTCTTCGGCGAGGAGCACGGATTCGCCGACTGGTCCGAGTCGCTTGCGATCCGTGAGATTCGTCGCAATTGTCATCGGGCGAATCAGGAAGCGCTCAATGCGAAGATGCTGGATATCACGACGAAGCTTCGCGCTGCGCAGACAAGTAAGGATGTTGCGGAGCAGGTGATGCTCAAAAACCAGTTCGAACAGGTGCGACGCCTCATGAAAATCGCACATTGACACATTCTCAGGAGAGTAGTGGACAAATGCTGGTTGTACGCGTAAATTCACATGTTCGTCCGTTTTCCATTCGCCCTTTCCCAAAACGGTTTCTTTCTCTACCCTAGG
>CAIJNU010000083.1 GCA_903822115.1 uncultured Candidatus Peregrinibacteria bacterium | reverse complement strand
GCGGCAACTTCTCCGGTTACGCATGGGGGGATAAGGTCGGGTGGATCTCCTTCAATTGCGGCAATGGCGGAGGCTCCTGCACGATTCCGTACAACGTCTCGACGGACTGGGTGCCGCAGGGCGCAAGGTCGTCCTCTTCTTCGTCCAGCGAATCATCGTCGAGTTCCAGTTCCGCCAAGATTGTGAACGGCGGCGGAGGAGGAGGAAATCGCGGAACGACGGGTGGTACGAACCACACAACGCTCGGGACACCGGGGAAGGCTGCCGTGAAGGGCAAGATTCAAAATCTCACATCTTCATCCAGCTTTTCTTCAACAATGTCTTCCAAGCCTCTCTATCTCACCCCGGCTGAGCGCGCTCTTCTGCGAAAACAGAAACGTGCTGCGTCCTCTTCCTCTGATCAGCACTCTTCTGTGCATAAATAACAGGAGGGTTGAGAGATTGCATTTTTCCCGCATTTCCATTATCCTATACACAGATCGGTTTGTGGAAGAAGGCATCTTTTTCCAAAGCAAATTCCCCCCGCTCAGGTTTTTCTGTGAGGAGGGCAATCACCGGCACTCAGAAATCGCATGATACGGCTACGCAACAATAGGCATTCCTTTTTTCTCACCAACGACACAGCTTCGCCGTTATTCATTTTTGCTGAAATAGAGGTATGAAACCATCTCTTCTTCTTGGGGAAACAACGCATCGGGAGCTCGCAGAGCTTCTGAGGGCCAAGCACGAGCTCACGATTTCGGGTGCCAGCAATGAGACGGCGAAGGCGCTTCTTCTGAGTCACCTTCTCACTTTCCGTCCGCAGACGACGCTGCTCGTGACGCAGAATGAAAGCGGGGTGGAAGCGTTGCAGCACTGGTTGAAATTTTTCGAGACGCCGACACACACACTCCTGCCCGTGCGAAATGAAGCGGGAGAGATTGTCGCCGCGCGCCTGCAGACCTTTCTCCTCTTCATGCAGTCGGCCGCGACGGAGGAAAGTGGTGCCACGGCATTCGTGTGTGATCGTGAGACGTGGGATACGGAATTCCCTTCGTACGCCGAACTCTTCAAGGAGAAACTTTCGCTCACGGTCGGGAAGGAAATGCCTTTCACCGCCTTCATCGAATCCCTCATCGCGCGAGGATATGCGCATGGGGACGATTTGTACTTGAAGCCTGGGGAATACCGTCGGATCGGAGATACGCTCGATATCTTCCCTATCCAATCCCTCCATCCTTGGCGCGTTGCGTTCGATTTCGACACCGTCCGTCAGATTCTCTGCGTGGATCGCGACGATCTTTCGAAGACTTCGTCGGGGGGCAAGGCACTGGATATTTTTCCCGCGCATTTCGATCGCACGGAGCCGCTCGCCAAGCAAATGCCGGAAAGTTCCCTCCTTGCACTCGATGATCAGGATGATCTCGCAACACTTCCGGATACCGCCACGCTCCACTTCACGGCATTCCCGGAATCGATGGAGAACCACGCGCATCTGCGTTACCTCTCCGTGCTCAAGTTCTACACGCTCACGGACTTCCTCAACGACGTGCGCGACAAGCTCTCGCAGGAGTGGGCGCTGCTCGTCATCACGAAGCGCGGGAAGGAATTGCAGAATATTCTCCAGGAAGAGCACATCGCATCGCATGAGCACGAACGTTTCCCCGGCGCGGTGACGCTCATTCCGGCGGAAGAAGGCGATCTCCTCCCCCACTCCCTCCAGAACCCCGATCTCAAGTGCGCGCTCCTCACCGATCGGGAAATCTTCTCCCTGCGAAAGGGGGGCAAGCAGCGCAGCGTCTCCAAGCTCGCGCTGGATTTCGTGACGTCTCTGCAGCCGGGGGATTACGTCGTACACATGGATCACGGGATCGGCCACTTCGAGGGCATGACGCAGAAAGTCATCGATGATATCGCCCGCGAGTACCTCGAGCTCACGTATGCGGACAACGACAAGCTCTTTATTCCCGTCGATCAGGCCGACAAGCTCAGCAAGTTCGTGCACGAGGAAGGCGAGGAGCCGACGCTCAACCGCCTCGGCACGATCGAGTGGAAGCGCGTGACGGAGAAGATGCGCGCCGAGACGAAGGAGATCGCGAAGGAGCTCCTCGCGCTCTACGCCAAGCGCGCACGCAGCAAGGGATTTTCGTTCCCTGAGGATGTGGCGACACAGAGGAAATTTGAAGAGGCATTCCCCTACGAGGAAACGCCCGGCCAGCGCGCCGCGATCGCCGATCTCAAGAAGGACATGGAGGGCGAACACCCGATGGATCGACTCATCTGCGGCGACGTGGGATTTGGGAAGACGGAGGTGGCGATGCGCGCGGCGTTCAAGGCCGTCTCGGCGGGGAAGCAGGTGGCTGTCGTCGCTCCGATCACCATTCTCGCCGATCAGCACTACCACACGTTCGTGGATCGCATGAAGAATTTCGGCGTGAAGATCGAAATGCTCAGCCGCTTCCGCACCGCCTCCGAGCAGCAGGCAATTTTGGAAAAACTGAGGAAGGGCGATATCCACATCATCATCGGGACACATCGATTGCTCCAGGAAGACGTGCAATTCCTCAATCTCGGTCTCGTGATCATCGACGAAGAGCAGAGGTTTGGAGTGAAGCAGAAGGAGAGGTTCAAGCAGATGCGCGCGAACGTCGACATCCTGACGCTCACGGCGACGCCGATCCCCCGCACGCTCAATCTCGGACTCCATAAATTACGCGACATCACGACGATCACCACGCCGCCGCCCGGCCGCCTCCCGATTATCACCGAGGTGCGTAAGTACAGTGACGAGCTCACGCGGCAGGCGATTCTGTTCGAGCTCAAGCGCGGCGGACAGATCTTCGTCCTCCACAACCGCGTCGAAACGATCGATGCGTTCTGCGATAAATTGCGACGCCTCATTCCGGAGGCGAAATTTGTCGTGGGGCACGGACAGCTTTCCGCCGATCAACTCGAGAAGCGGATTTTGGAATTCAAAGAAGGACGCGCGGACGTTCTCGTCTCCTCCACGATCATCGAGAATGGCATCGATCTTCCCCGCGCCAATACCCTCATCGTCAACGAAGCCGAGAGGTTCGGTTTGGCGCAGCTGTATCAGCTCCGCGGGCGCGTCGGTCGCAGCAAACTGCAGGCGTACGCCTACTTCCTCTACCACACGCAGCGTCTCAAAGATGACGCCAAGAAGCGCCTCAAGGCCATCGTGGAAGCGTGCGAGCTCGGGAGCGGGTTCCAGGTCGCCATGCGCGATCTCGAGATCCGCGGCGCGGGCGAAATTCTCGGCGCGAGCCAGTCGGGCACGATGCAGACGGTGGGCATCAGCCACTACCTGCGCATGCTCAAGCACGCGGTCGACGATCTCAAGAGCGGAGGAAGGGAAGAGGAAGAGTTTGAGGAGCAGGTGGAGATCTCTCTCCCGATCGATGCGTTCATTCCGTCGTTCTACATTCCCGACGAGCAGGAGAAGATCTCCGTGTACCAGAAACTCGCGGGGAGCGAGGAGGAAGACGTGCTGAAGGAATTCGAGGCGGACCTGAAGGACGAGTACGGACCGCTCCCGCCACAAGTGTTCCATCTCTTCTCAGTCCTTCGACTGAAACTTGCTTGCAGGACGAGTGGCGTGATCCGCGTGAAGGCCGAGGATGGCGGCAAGGATGATCGGGAGATCGTGCTCACGCTCAGCTCACGCGTGACGGCGAAGGAAATCATGCAGCTCCTGCGCGTCAACCCGCAGTGGAAAATCAGCGGGTCGATGCTGAGAGTCTCCGAGCGAGTGCTGCTGACTCACGCGAAGGGCGGCGATATGATTGCCGAGCTGACGCGGCAAGTGGCACTCCTCAAGCGTGAGAAGAAAGCGGGGAAGGGAAAGAAGAAGGAAGAAGAGATCACAGAGGCAGCAGACTGAGTTCTTACTATCTGAAGAACTCAAACTTTGTCTAAAGAAAGACAAAATTTCATCATTGCCGTATTGATAGATTGCCAATGAGGTCGTTCCTTTTCGGTTTTTTCAACATGATTTGGGCATGCGCCTCCTCGCATCTCTTCTCTTATCTCTCTGCCTCGCTTCGTGTGCGCCGACCCATGCACACGTGGTCTCCGTCACCGACGGCGATACATACGTCGTGCGTCTGCAAAATGGATCGCAGGAACATGTGCGGGTGATCGGGATCGACACGCCAGAGACGGTGGATCCGAGGAAGTCGGTCGGATGCTACGGCCCCGAGGCGAGTGCGGAAGCGAAACATCTGCTCACGGACAAAGACGTCATTCTCACATCGAAACCCGACGAAGATCGCGATAAGTACCACCGGCTCCTTCGCTACGTTTCACTAGCGGGGCAGGATGTCGGCGCGCTTCTCATCCGGCAGGGATTTGCGCGTGCCTATGATTACTTTCCACATCCTCGCCTTCATCAATACGATGCGCTTCAGGCGCAGGCGAAGGCCGAAGGGAGGGGGCTGTGGGGTGCGTGCGGGAGAAAGAAATAATGATGTCATCCCGAGCTTGTCGAGGGATGAACCATTACAGATGAGCGTGTCGCCCTTCGACGGAGCTCAGGGTGACACTTGCCATTCTCTTCGGAGACGGAACGTTCTTTTTCGCTTTGGCGAGAGCGAAACGTCGCTAAGGGGTTTTCAGTGATTTTTTCGATCCTCCCCGATTCTCGCACATCATCTCATGATGCACCCCTATGTTCTCCTCCACCATTTTCCGCGGGTTTCTCGCGATCACCATCGGCAGTCTCTTCATTGTCACAGGCTCAGCGAGCGGAGTGCGGCACACGCAATCGGATTGGACCGCGCATCCCCCGCTCCATGTCTTGCGCGCGTCGGATGCCGCACCAACGGGATACGTTCCCGCGCAGATCCGTCACGCGTACGGTTTCGACAAAATTTCGGCGACCGGGTTGGGACAGATCATCGCCATCGTAGACGCTTACGACGCGCCGAAGATCGCTTCGGATTTGCAGACATTCACTGCGACCTTCAATTTGCATCCGCTCTTCGGCCTTCCCGGTACGGCATCCTGCACTGTGACGGCCGGACCACATCCTTGTTTCCAAGAAGTTTTTGCACAAGGGAAGAAACCTGCCGCAGATGACGGCTGGGCACTTGAGACGGCGCTGGATACGCAATGGGCGCATGCTACGGCGCCCGCTGCGGATATCCTCCTTGTCGAAACACAGAGCGCTTCGCTCACGTCTCTGATGGGAGGCGTCGATGCGGCGGTGACGAATAAGGCGCGCGTCGTTTCCATGAGTTGGGGCGGCGATGAATTCGCTGCGGAGGCGAATTACGACAGTCACTTTCACAAGCCCGGTGTCAGCTTCCTCGCCTCGTCGGGCGACAACGGCAACGGTGTGAGCTATCCCGCGAGTTCCCCGTACGTGCTTTCGGTTGGCGGGACGACGCTCGCGCTGGATGCGGCAGGTGCCCTCACGAAGACCGAGAAGGGGTGGCAAGGATCGGGTGGAGGTATCAGCGCCTACGAGAAGCAGCCTTCATATCAGAGCGCTCTCTCGCTCGCCACAGGCGGCATGCGCGCGACACCCGACATTTCCGCCGACGGCGATCCGCAGACGGGCGTGGCTGTCTACCATGCCGGTTCCGGTGGCGGGTGGTACACGGTCGGCGGGACGAGCGCGTCGGCGCCTCAGTGGGCAGGGGTCGTGGCTGTCGCCGATTCCCTTCGCCCTATTCCTCTCGCAACGAGCGCCAAGGATCGTTCTTTCGTCTACGGAGCCGCGGTCACATCGGGAAATTTTCGTGATATCAAGAGTGGGAAGAACGGCACGTGCGGAGCTCATTGTCGGGCGGCCGCGGGGTTCGATCTCGTGACGGGGCTCGGAAGTCCGCTCCTCTCCTCTCTTATCCCTGTCCTTGCCTCACAGAAGTAACAGCGTTCAGTGGTCTTTGACGGATGCTTCATCTACCATGGGGATATATGAAGCGTTTCCAGCTACTTCTCATCGCCCTCCCCATTTTCCTTGTCGCGTGCGCGCAGGTTCCGACCTATCAGGATCCCGAGGCAAATAGCTTCTCGATTCAGCCGCCGCAGGGGTGGATCGCACATCGATCCAAAGAGCTCACGTATCCCGATGCCACCATGCAAGGAGTGTCTTTCGTTGCTCCGTCGTCAGTTGGAAGCGGTACGGTTCTTCTCGAAGTGAGTATTGATGTCGCGACCGGTGAAGCTGCGGCCTGCCCGCAGACGGGGTCGGCGGCTACGCTCGACGGGGTGCAGGCGAAGCGATGGGAGTGGAATGACGCGGGGGCGGGGAATCTCTATCAGGGGACAACAGTGGCAGCCATGCATGCGGGGAAGTGTTACCGCGTGACGCTCTTCAATCATAATTGCAATATCGGGCCTGACTGTATGAAGGGGCATACGGCGCCTTTCGATCGCAAGACATTGCTCCCACTCTTCGAACAATCGCTCTCGACGTTCCGTTTTTCAAACTGAGCTTCGTTCCGTTAAGGTTTGTTGCCGCACTGAAAGTAGTTTGAAATGCCCGGCTTCGCTGCGCTACGCCGTGGCATCCTTTCCATTACCCATTTAGGCCAGTATTAGAAACAATCCCGGCGAAGCTCCATGCTTGCATGGAGCGGAGACGGATGGTGCCCAGGAGAGGACTTGAACCTCTAAGGGATTGCTCCCACCAGCTCCTAAGGCTGGCGCGTCTGCCATTTCGCCACCTGGGCACAGAACACGGCGGCTAGTGTAGCTCGTTTTTCTCTCTGAGTCTTTTTCGGGTTTCTGCAGAGTGCTCGTGGTACCCTGGGGACGTTCCCCCTCTCCTCATGGATTCCTCCACCAAGAATTCACTCGTTCTGCCTTCTTCCATCCTCGCCTGCGGCCTCGTCTTCTGCACGATCGTCGGCGGGTGGTTTGCGTTCGGGATCAAATCCATCGGACACACCATCGACGTGACGGGGTCGGCGCAGCAGACCATCGATTCGGATGTCGTGATGTGGCGCATTACTCTCACGCGATCCGCCGAGAAAAGTGTGGTGCAGGATGGATACAATCAATTGAGTAGCGATCTCGTGAGTCTCCAGGCATATCTTCGACGCAATGGACTCGAGGGGACGGGAGTGACGATAGGGCCCGTTTCGATCGAGCCCATCATGTCTTACAACGATCCGACCGCGCAGGGGCCAACGGCTTACACATTCCACCAAGACATCACAGTGACGTCGCAGGACATCGCGAAAGTAACGTCTGTTGCGCAGAATGCTGCTTCGCTCATCGGGAAGGGGGCGCTCATCTCCACTACGTCGCTTGAGTACTATTACAGCAAGCTCGCGGCGCTGAAGATCGCCATGCTCTCCGCGGCGACCAAGGATGCGCAGTCGCGGGCTCGAAGCATCGCCGAGAGTGCCGGTGCGAGTCTGGGGCCGTTGCGTTCGGCGAATATGGGCGTCTTCCAGGTGACGGCGCCGAACTCCACGGACATCTCGGACTCCGGTACGTACGACACCTCATCGGTGCGAAAGCAGATCACCGCAATCGTGCGCGCGAGCTTCGGAGTGAAGTGAGAGCTCAGTGCTGAGGATTCGGATCTTCCACAATCTTTTGCTTCTCCGCGATCAACTGTCGGTCGATTTCCTCATGTTTGGCGCGCTTGCGCTGTTCCGCTTCCCCTTTCTTCTTCGTCGATTCCTGTTCGGCTTTCCTCTTGAGCTCGTGTGTCTCGATACCGAGATTCCCCCTCTCTTCTGAGACCTTTTTCTCTATTTCCAAAAGACGCCTCTTCGCATCACTCTCGATTTTGAAGCTGGCAGATTCGTACTCGGGCGTTCCCCGCGACGTTTCGAGCGCGGAGAGCTCACTGCGCTTCTGCTCGTCGATCTGAAATTTCTTTTTCATCTCTTCGTTTTGAATTTCCTTCAAGCGCTGCGCACTTTCGTGATCAATTTTCTCTTTCTCCTGCAGCAGGGTGTGTTCGGCATCTTCCTTCTGCTTCACCTCCTCGCGTTCCGCAAGCGCATGCGCCTCACGCGCGCGGGTCATGGCCTGCGCCACGAGATTCTCTCGAGCGAATTTCAATTCCAGTGCTTTCTTCTCTGCCTTCGCCTGTCGCGCGGCGCCCTCGTGGAGTGATGTGAGGTAGGCGGCCTTCTCCTCCGAAAATTTCTTTCTCTTCGCTTGCTCCTCTTTTTGCAGCTTTTCCTCCTTTTCCCTCTTCAGGCGGTCTGCTTCCAGCGCTTGCGCTCTCGCTTTCTCTTCTTCGCGCCAGTGTCGTTCCTCTTCTTGTTTCTGCGAGCGTTCCTTCTCCTCCCGTTCCACCAACTCCCGACCGTACGCGAGGAATGTCTTGCTCTCCTCCTGATGCTGTTCCCCAGCCTTCGTCCTCTTCGCCTCATCTTCCTGTGTGCGACGCAGACTCTCCCGTTGCACGCGCAACAGTTCCTCTCGCTTGGGATCGACGGAAGGGTCGGTCATGGCAATAGGGTATCACGTCACACCTTCACGATCTTGATTCCCAATTCCTTCATCTGCTTCTCTGGGATGACGGACGGCGCGCCGAGGAGGAGATCCTTGCCCTTCTGATCCTTCGGGAAGGCGATCACCTCGCGGATGTTGGGTTCCTTGGCGTAGAGCATCGCCATGCGATCGAGCCCCCACGCGATGCCGCCGTGGGGCGGGGCACCAAACTCGAATGCGCGGAGCATGTGCCCGAATCGCCGCTCGGAATCCTCGTCCGAGATCTTGAGAATATCGAATATGCGCTTCTGGAGGCTGCGCTCGTGAATACGCACCGACCCTCCGCCGATTTCGTACCCGTTGAGGACGATGTCGTAGGCTTCGGCTTTCACTTTGAGCGGTTCTTTTTCCAATAGGTCGATGTCCGTATCTTTCGGACGCGTGAACGGGTGGTGCATCGCTTGCAACTCCTTCGTCTCCTTCTCGATCTCGAACATCGGGAAGTCGGTGATCCAGGCGAATGCGAAGACGTCGGGATCGGCGAGGTTGCGACGGCGAGCAATGTCGCTGCGCACCGCACCGAGGCTGATGCATGCGACTTCGAATGTATCGGCGGTGAAGAAAATAATATCGCCGTCCTTCGCCTTCGTCTTCTCCGCGATCTTCTTTACGAGATCCGTTCCGAGCTTATCCACCGGGACGCCTTCGAACGCACCCTTCGCGCACTTGATCCACGCCAGCCCCTTCGCTCCGTAGATCTTCGCCGCTTCCGTCAGCTCATCGATCTCTTTGCGACTGAGATCGGCTCCGCCCTCCACACGAAGAGCCTTGACGACTCCGCCGCTCTCCACGGTCTTGGCGAAGATGCCAAAACCGCATCCCTTGGCCAAATCCGAGACATCGGTGAATGTGAGTTCGTAGCGCAGATCCGGCTTGTCCGAACCGTAGAGGGACAGCGCGTCAGCCCAGCTCAATCTCGGGAAGGGGGTCGCGATCTTCACCTCCGGGCGCAGTTCCTTCGTGATGGCGATGAGCGCCTCCTCATTAATTTGCATGACATCCTCGGCGGTTACGAATGACATCTCCAAATCCATCTGCGTGAATTCCGGTTGGCGGTCGCCACGCAGATCTTCGTCGCGGAAGCAGCGGGCGATCTGCATGTAGCGGTCGAGCCCGCCGACCATCGAGAGCTGCTTGAGCTGTTGCGGCGACTGGGGCAACACGTAGAAGAGACCGTGATAGACGCGACTCGGCACCACGTACTCGCGCGCGCCCTCCGGCGTGCCTTTGATGAGGATGGGTGTCTCGATCTCCATGAAACCGCGGTCGTAGAAGAATTTGCGCGTTGCCTGGAGGAGGCGGTGGCGAAGAACCAAATTGTCCTTCAGCTTCTCGCGTCGCATGTCGAGGTAGCGGTACTGCAGTCGCAACTCCTCATTCACTTCTCCCATCTGATCGATTTCGAACGGCGGGGTCTTCGCTTCGTTGAGAACGCGTACTTCCGAAACCGTCACTTCGATATCGCCCGTGGGATTCTCCTTTCGCGCGGCGCCCTCCTTGCGCTTGCTCACCGTTCCCGTGATCCGCAGCACCCACTCGGGGCGCACTCTGCCCGTCATCGCGAACGCCTCCTTGTCCTCCGGAGCGATGACGACTTGCGTGATGCCGTAGCGGTCGCGCAGATCGAGGAAGATGAGACCGCCGTGGTCACGGCGTCGGTGGACCCAGCCACAGAGCGTGACGGGTTTTCCTTCCTCGGAGAGGCGCAGTTCGCCGCAGGTGTGGGTACGGAGCATGGCGGGAGTATAGGGTTGGTGGCAGAAGAGGGCTAGGGCGCTCCGGCTACAGATACACGTTCTGTCTTTTTGAAGAGCTTCTCACGCAGCAAAGCTGAGACATCTCCTCCCTGTGCGAGACTCTCCCAAAAGTCGCGCGATTCCAAGATGGATTGCCTGAGGGGCCCCGGCGATACACGATCACTGACGATGTCAGCGATTTCCCTAAGTGCGGAAGCGTCCTCCTTTGGATCATCAGCACCACCCATAAGAATTATTGATTCGATGGATAAACTACAGATGCACTGATGAAAACGATGATCCATGGAATGTTGCGAGACAATTGGAGGATTCATATCTGGTTCTCTCTTATGAGAAATCCGCAGTAAACGCACAATCATTTGAATGCTCTCTCTATATCTTTCGTGAACGTGCGCGGCCAACACATCACAACGGCTGCACGCAACCGCATTGTTTCCACCGCCGATGGTTTCGGCGAACCTGAATTGCAGCTCTTCAAGCAGCCGAGTAAGGCACGGACGCTGCTCCGGTGGCTCGATGTTTTCGATCGCCGACGCAAGTGCTTCAAAAGCTTGGATAGCATCTAGATGATCGGCCTCTGGAGCCGGGGAGCTACTTGACATGAATCAATGTTATGTCCCAGATATCAGAGAGTCAAATCTCCTCCTTACTTGAATAATCTCCCCAATTCGTGCTTGAACTCCTCCACGTCCTTGAATTCCCTGTGGACGGAGGCGAAGCGGATGTAGGCGACCTCATCGAGCTTCTTCAATTCCTTCATGACGTCGGTGCCGACCGTGGAGGATGAGACCTCCTTGCGATTGCCGCCCCACTTCTCTTCGAGTCGTGAGAGCAGACGATCCACTTGCTCCTGCGTGATGGGACGCTTCGTACAGGCGAGCCAGATTCCGCGTTCGATCTTGCTGCGGCTGTAAGGCTCCCGCGTGCCGTCCCTCTTCACGACGATGAGCGAGGAGAGTTCCTGCCGTTCGAAGGTGGTGAAGCGGTGCGAGCACTTCGGACATTCGCGACGACGACGCACGGCCCGGCCGTCCTCCGCAAGTCGCGAATCAATGACATTCGTATCCTCCGATTTGCAGCGCGGGCAGAACACGAGGAGGAGTATACATCCTTTGACATTACCACAACATCTTGTGTTATGGATGAATGAGATCGTCAGATGCGCAAAATCTCCCCTCCTCTTGTAAGGTCCACAACTTTCGACGGAGGCGTGGGAGGAAGCACTCCCGAATCAATGATGAGATCCGGCTGAGTCGCTTCATTCAGAAATTGCGAACGGATTTCCTCCGCACTGTAGGGGTTGGACTTGCCGTGGATGTTGGCGGAGGTGGTGGAGATCGGTGATCCGAAAGATTGCGCCAGACGGTTGGCGATCGGGTGCGAGGAGACGCGAACGCCGAGCGTGGGGACTGGAGATTGAACAGTGGGGGTTGGGAAAATCTTCTTCGGCGCATCGGGACGGAGCGGGAGGATCAGCGTGAGGGGGCCGGGCAGGGACTCCGTGGCGAGCACATCGGCTTGTTCATTCCAAATGGCGTATCGCTTCGCTTCTTTCACAGACTCGAAGAGTGCGCTCACGGGTTGGTCTTCCGATCGCTTCTTACAAGCGAAGAGTTTGCGCACAGCGGATTCGTTGGCGAGATCACATGCGAAGCCGTAACACGTCTCGGTCGCATGGGCGACGACACCGCCGCTCCTCAGAATGGAGAGAGCTTCGATGAACGTCGCATCTGAGGGCGGGAGAATCAACACCGTTCTATTGTACGGAATGAGAAGAAGGAGATCATGCCGACATCTACTCTGGGAGTTTGGGCCACTTACGTCGCGCTTGCTCGCGCAGGTGCACGAGCTTCTCGTATTTCTTGCTGATCCCGGGCACGAAGTGGATTCTGAGCATCGTCTCCTGCGACTCCAGCATGAGCGTGCCGAATCCGAGTGCGACCTGGATGAGCCCATGCTGGGCTTTGTTGATGTCCTGGATGACCCAGAGGTCGATGCTCTGTTGGTCGTTGGTCACGAAGAGCGTCTTCTTGATACGGTGGACGCGCCTATCCGTAACAATGATGATGTAGAGGAAGTAGTTGTAGAGTCTCTCGAGAAAGTCGAGCTGGAAGAAGAGGAAGAAGACCAACATGGAAATGAGAACCACATGTCGTGTCCCCGGGTCGACGCTGCTCGTGCCTTGCAACATGACGAAACCTCCGGTGATCAGAAGGAGACTGAAGAACGCCATGCGGGCGATGGGCGAGACGAGTCGTAGCCAGTGCTGATGGAAACAGAACTGAAATTCCTCCTCCTTGTACTTGCCTTGGAACGACGCTTCGCCGGCGGGGACGGCATCCTTCACCATGTGAAGAAGAGGAAGCTCTCTATGATGATGAGCAGGATGAGTGTGTGGATGATGGCGAAAATGTCGATCCTCCCCACGCGGATGAATCTCGAGAGCGGCGTGTCTCCCTCCTCCCACGAAATCACATCCTTGGTACGCCATCGGAAGAGGCGCCACAGAAATCCCTCAACAATGACGATGACGAGGAAGGCGACGATGATGGCAGTCATCTGCGTCACAGAACCATTGTCCCTTCATGCCCACCCCTGTCAATCCTTTGAGCTTCTTTCGGTCGTCTCCCCCGTCGCGTAGAGCGCGATTGCGTCCTCCACTTTTTTCACGAGGATCGTGGACATGGTGATGGTGAGAGGGAGCGGGATGAGCTGCTCGCCGATCTTCAACTGCACGCGCTCTTTGCCGGGGAATGTTTCGAAGATTTTCTTGAGATCGAGGAGGAGTTGCCGGGGAGCCTTTGGCGGAAGATCGATGGTGTGGATGGAGATCTGAGTGGGGGAGGATGCCGCAGGTTCCGAGGACTGTTGCGGGGGTCTGGGTTTCTCTTCGCTTGCGGCATCGTCCGTCGGATTATCCCAACCCAATTTTTTCAGTACCTCCTCCTGCTTCATGCCCTGCATGATCCACGTCCCCAGAGGTCCGAAGAATTCCTCCGTACCACTCACCTTCTCTGTTCCGACCGTTGCGCTCTCCCCCGCGATCACGTTGCCCTCTTCATCGAGGAGGTCGATGGTCTCCTCGGCCGCGTCGACCGGCTGTGCGCGCATCATGAATCCCTGCTTCGCTTCCACCTCGTCGAAGAATCCCTCGTCTTTCGCGCGCTTGATCATCGTCAGGAGCGAGGCTTTCTTCACGGCTTCAGCACGCAATTGGAGCTGTCCTCCTCTCTGATCGAGTACGCCGCCGACGACGAGGACCGTGTCCGGCAGTCCGAAGAGCACAGATGCCTCTGCGTAGACGCGAGGGAAGAGCGTGATCTCCATCTTCCCCGTGGGATCCTCGAGCGTGAGGATGGCCATCGTCTCACCCTTCTTCGTGACGATTTTCTTCAGTCCTTCTTCAAGTCCTGCGAGCGAAATCCTCTTCCCCACATCGGATGCCTTCAAATTGGCTATGAGCTGCGCTTTCTTGCCAACGTACTTCCGCAGGCCCGCGAGCGGATGACTGGAAACGTACATGCCGAGCGTCTCCTTCTCCCACTTCAACTTCTCCGATGATGTCGCCGGAGTGGTCGGCGGAAAGTCGATGGTCACCTCGGAGACGGCGCCTTCTCCTCCACCGAAGAGATCACCCTGCGTCGTGCTCGCGTCGCCCGCAGCCTTCGAGAAATCCGCGATGAGTTCGTAGTGCTCGATGAGCGTGCGGCGGTCGCCGAGGGAATCGAGAGCTCCGCCCTTCGCGAGAGCTTCGATTGTCTTCTTATTGAGTACTTTGCTCGGGATGCGCCGAGCGAAGTCTTCGATCGAGGAGAACGGTCCTCCCTGCTCGCGTACCTCGATGATCTGGCGGACGGTGCTGTCGCCTATCCCCTTGATGGCGGAGAGACCGAAGCGAACCGCACCCTTCGGGGAAATTCCCCGCACCATTTTCTTGCCCGCGGGGGGGATGGCCGTGAAGTGGCGCAGAGATTCATTGATGTCCGGCGGGAGGACGGAGATGCCCATCTGCCGACACTCTTCGATTTCGATCATGATGCGATCGGTGCGCTGCGCGTCCGAGGAGAGGAGCGCGGCCATGAACTCCGTTGGGAAGTGCGCCTTGAGGTACGCCGTCTCATACGCGATGCGGGCATAGCCGGCCGCGTGGGACTTGTTGAATCCGTACCCGGCGAACGGCGTGATCACATCATCGAAAATTTCCTCCGCGAGCTTCTTCGCGTATCCCTTCTTCATTGCTCCCGCGATGAATTTCTCTCTCTGCGCCTTGAGTTCCTTCATGATTTTCTTCCCGATGGCGCGGCGGAGAATATCCGCTTCTCCGAGCGAAAAACCGGCGAATGTCTGCGCGATCTGCAGCACCTGTTCCTGGTAGACGCCGATGCCGTAGGTGGGCTCGAGGATCGGCTTGAGATCGTTGTGGATGTACGCGACCTCCTCCTGCCCGTGCTTGCGCTTGATGTACTGCGGGATCCACTCCATCGGCCCGGGGCGATAGAGGGAGACCATCGCCGTGATGTCGCCGAACTCCGTCGGCTTGAGCTGTTTGAGGTAGCGACGCATGCCCGCGGACTCGAGCTGGAAGACGCCGGTCGTGTCGCCGCGCTGGAGGAGTGCGAAGGTTTCCTTGTCGTCGAGCGGGAGCACTGCCATGTCGATCTTCAGCGTGTGCAGTCGCTCGATGATGAGGAGCGCGGTCTGAATGACCGTGAGGTTCGTGAGTCCGAGGAAATCCATCTTGAGGAGGCCGAGCGCCTCGAGGGGCTTAGCTGCGTACTGTGTGATGACCGTCTCGTCGTCCTTCGGCGCACGCTGCAGCGCCGTGTAGCTTGCGGCGGGCTCCTCGGTGATGATGACGCCGCATGCGTGGACCGACACGTGTCGAGCTTTTCCCTCCAACTTCAGCGCCGTGTCGATGATCTTGCGGTAGGTCTCATTGCCCTCGTACGCCGCTTTCAATTCTGTCGTTTCCATCGCGTCTTTCAGTTTCGTTCCCGGACGATCGGTGATGAGCTTCGCGAGGCTGTTCATCTCGAGGAACGGGATTCCGTAGGCGCGTCCGACATCCTTCACCGCGGCACGCGCCGCCAGTGTTCCGAAGGTGCAGATTTGTACGACGCGATCGCGGCCGTATTTGTTGCGGACGTACTCCAGCACTTCATCGCGGCGCGTATCCGCGAAGTCGAGATCGATATCGGGCATGGAGATGCGCTGGGGATTGAGGAACCGCTCAAAGAGGAGGCCGTTCTCGATGGGGTCGATGCCCGTGATGCCGAGGCAGTAGCTCACGAGAGATCCCGCCGCCGAGCCGCGGCCCGGCCCCACGGTGATGCCGCGCCGCTTCGCCTCGTTCACGAAATCCGCAACGATGAGGAAGTAGCCGGAAAAACCGACTTGCTTGATGATGGAGAGTTCGAAGTCGAGGCGTTCGAGCAGACTCGCGTTGGATTTCGGATAGCAACGTGCAAATCCTTCCTTCGCAAGCCGCGTTAGTTCCTCCTCCTCCGTCGTCCCTTTCGGCACCGCGAAACGCGGAATTTTGTACTTCCCGAACTCGAAGTTCACCGAGCATCGATCGGCGATTTCCCGCGTGGCTTCGAGTGCCTGTGGCACATGGGAGAACGCCTTCTCGAGTTCCTCGAAAGATCGCATGGAGAAGTCGGAGTCGCGCATCGAGAAGCGGCCGGGATCGCTCACCTGCGAGTTCTTTTGGATGCAGAGAAGGACGTCGTGTGCTTCGGCATCCTCCGCGCGGCAGTAGTGGCTGTTGCACGTTACGACGAGCGGCACGCCGAACTCCTTTCCGAAGGCGATGAGTTGTTGGTTGCACTCCGCCTGTCCCGCGACGTTCGGCAGGTCCATCAGCTCGAAATACAGATTGTCCTTGCCGAAGAACGATCGATACTCCGTGACGAGCTCCCGCATCCTCTGAGCATCCTCCTGCAGAGCGGCCTGGGGGATGGCGCCGCCGATCGGCCCCGACAACGCGATCAATCCCTTCCCGAATTTCGCGAGGAGTTCCTTGTCGACACGCGGTTTGTAGTACATGCCTTCGAGTGCCGAGAGGGTCGCGAGCTGCAGGAGATTCTCGTAGCCTTCCTGCGTCTGCGCGAGGAGGGTGAGCGGGAAGCGTTTGCTATCGACGCCGCTTTCCTTGTCCGTGCGCATGCGCGCGGCGACATACACTTCCAGCCCGAGGATCGGCTTGAGTCCCTGCTTCTGCGCTTCCTGGAAAAACTCGATAAGGCCGTAGGTGTATCCCTTATCCGCCAGACCCACCGCCGTCTGCCCGAGCTCCTTCGCCCGCGCGACGATCTCTCCCGGCGAAGGCAGCGCTTCGAGGAGCGAGTACGTGGAGTGGCAGTGCAGGTGGACGAAGTCCGAGGCTTTCACGCCTTCATCATAACGGCCTACGGTGTTCCTCAGTAGGCTTTTCTTTCAATGATTCTGCGCAGCTTCCTGGTCGCATGCATTCTTCAATTCCTGCACTTTCTGCTTCACCTCGTCCGCCGTCGCGTTCTGCGCGAGGTCGCCGCTCCCCGTGGTGTAGGGGAAGCAGGAATCCGCAGGAAGGATGCCGATGATGCCGTCGAGTCGGGCGTTGCATGATCGATTCATGCAGGAGCGGCGGAGGAAGTAGGCGAAGTCCATCGTCACATCGCGGAGTCCGCGCTGATCCTTGTTGTAGTTGTGTGCGAGGCGAGAGAAATCTCCGATGACGCTCGTGAGGGGCGTGAAGGTGTTCTCGATTTCCCTCGCGTCCGTTATTCCCCCTTCGATCGTGGCGTCCGCCTTCGTCTGCGATGAGGCGAAGATGCGGGTTTCCCGATTGAGTTCTCCATTGAGCACCTCGATTCCGATGAATCCTTTCTCGGTGTAGGGCGACGGCCGCAGGAGTTCCCTATTCCAGAGCAGGTGGAGCAGCGTGTTGAACTCCCGTCCGGGGAGTTCCCAGAAGTACCCCTGCGACCATGTCGTGATCTGCCGCTTCGCCGTATCGGGAGATTGGCATCCTTCCCACTGCACGGATGTCGGCTTGGGTCTCCAGTCCTTCGTCTTGTCGAGCAGCGCCTGCAGCGCATCTTTCTCTTTCGTCAGGGCTTCCTGCAAATCCTTTCTGTCGGGGGGGAGCAGGGCGATAGCCGTATCGATCATGTCTGGCGTGCAGCCGGCGGCACCATCAGCGGAGAGATCGAGATACGCGGTGTCGAAGGGGCAGAGCTTCTCCTTTGCGATCTTCTTCGCCGTCGCCGGGGAGTCGAACGGCTGAGGACTGGACCACCCGGGATCGCTGTAGCTCTGGTGCGTGGCGCCCCACACAAGAATGCTAAAACGATCACTGAGGAATCGATAGAGGGGGTTGAGGAGATTGATTGCTTCGGCGTCCCCCTGTTCGTTCGCCTTTTTCAGGAGGTCCGAAACTTTTTGCATCTCGGCCTCCAACAATGTTTCGTCCACGGAGAGGCAAGCGGAAGCATGCGAGAAATCGCTCACCGCGAGCGCACGCATGATTTTGGGATCGAGCGCTTCCGTGACGGAGGACGTAGTGATGTCGTACCAGTTCTTCTTGACGCTGTCGTCACCGGACGTCGATCCGCTCTTTCCCGCGATCACCTTCTCGGCGCTCGCCGCCCGTTCAAGCACGCGCTGCGTGTAGGTCGAGAGACCCGGTGTCGTGCTCTGTGCCGATGCGCGCGGCAGGGAGAGCAGCGCGAGGAGCCCGATGGTAAAGAGCGTTCTTCGCATCATGGGGAGGGGGTGGCGGCACTGGAGGAGCTGCATACGGCGCGATCATCTCGGACATCCACGGGACACATGGCCGTGGGGAAAGTGCTCGAGGCGAGAGTTTTCAGCGACGCGACGGTGGCGCGAAGATTTCCGGAGAATGTCGCATTCGCCTGATCGAGGTAGTCGCGGTAGAGGGCGGCTCCGCGCTCGAGCCCCATCGCCTCTGCCTGCTGTCGAAGGTCGTCCATTAGGAGGGGGTCGGTGGTTTGCGTCGGCAAAAATCCATTTTCTGCTCCTTGCATGTGGGGATACTCAATTGCCGTCGACAGGTCCGGACCGCAGAGCACTGGCAGTCCGAGTGCAGGCTTGCCGTTGCTCTGGCAATACTGCGTATTGAGTTCTTGCAGTCGCTGTGCGGGGTTGTACTCCGGGATCGTCGGCAGCGTCACGAGCGGCGATACTTCGGTTTTCTTCGGGTCGGGGACTTTTACTGCGCAACCGCTCCACGGCGCCGTCGTTTCCTGTGATACGAGCGGGATGCGTCCGGGTGCGATGCGGTGACCGTTGCTGCGCTCGGCGCATTCGCGGACGAAGCACGCGTCGCCGAGGATGGAGTAGGGATAGGTTGCGGAGCTCCCCGGCGAGCAGATGTCCTGCGTTCCCCCCAATCTCTTCCTCAAGTCCGCGCAGTAGTTTGTGAGAGAAGAGCCGGTATCCGTCGCATTCGTCTTCGGTGTGCACGTCGAGAGAATGATCGTTCCCTCCACCGCGCTCGGGGCGGATTCTTGGCAGTTGTCCTTCGCGGAGAGCGTCGTCCGAGCGCGGCACAGGTAACCCTGACTTCCGTCGAGGGACTCGCAGAGTCCCGCGCCCCCCTTCTCGAGAATATCGCCCTTCGCGTCTTTCGCGGGAGGGGGCGGATAGCGGCCGCCGGGGATGGCGTTCTCGCCATTCATGAGCGCTGGCAGAATGGGTTTGAGTGCGGTCTCCCATCGCAGTCCGATGTCGCTTGCGGGCAGGTTCGACGTCTTCACCGTGCTGTCGATGCTCGTGTCTCGCACGTACGCCCACACCGTCACATTGCTCGCGCCGGTCGTATCGAGTGGTAGGAGGAAGAAAGCCACTTCGCCCTTCGAGAGCGGAGGATCGATGCTTGAGGGGAGCGCGTCTCTGATTTTCTTCAGTTGGCTCTCGATGTCATTCTCCCATCGCTTGAAGAGCAAACGGCGCTCGGTGTCATCGCCGCTCTCATCGTCGGGATTCGTCTGATTGCTCTTCGATTCCACGAAGTTCAATCCGTACATGTATCGCCAGACGGCTGCCGTCCTCTCTTCGTCGCCGCCCTTCTTTGTGATTGCATCGAGGGACGCGTTGAGTGGTTCGATGAGCGGCGCAATGCTGCTCGGTGCCGGCATGAGGCGCACCGTGAACTCCGGATGTTGCGCGATTTGCGGGATACCCCAGACGTTGAGTGTTTCGCCGTACGCGGATGTGAGCTTGCGCGGTTCCAGACTGAAATCCGAAATCGGATTTTCGTAGCTCGTCGCGATGGCCTGCAGGCGATCCCCCAACCGCGTCGTCTCCATCTCGCGATCGGCGATCTTCTGCATGTCGTTCATGAGGAGGAGGCAGGCGAGCGTCGTCTTCAATTTCTGATCCGTGCAGAGTTTGTCGGGTGTCACTCCGTTCTTCTCTCGCGCCAATGCCTGCTTCACGTCATCCGCCTTGAGCGAGAGCGGCGTGGAGGAATCGACGTAGCTGAGCTTCGCGCCGTTGAGCGTGGTCGCGGTGAAGGCGGCCACTCTGTCCGTGACCGTGCTTTCCTCGCCGATGAGGCTCTGGATTTTGTCGAGCAGCGACGTTGTGGTCGCGCCTCGCGCCACGGCGGGGGCCGCGAGGAGGAAAAGGCCGAGGATGACGAAGAATTTTTTCACCAGAGAGTGGTTTGAGAGAGATCGCGCAGCGACGTCTTCGTGTCCCACGTGCGCACGGGCACGCAGGCGCTCTCCTCGGCGAGGAGACCGAAGATGTTGCGGATGTCCTTCGAAGATCGGTTGAGGCAGGTGAAGGATCGGTCGAGCGGTTGTAATTTGCTTCGGCCGATGAGCAATTGCAGCGTCCTCTTCATCGCCTCTCGCGTGGCGTCGAGCTGCGCTTGCGCGTCATCCATGCGCTTCTTCGTTGCCGTGCCGATCTGTTCGTAGCCGATGCCCGCAGTTCCGGTAACTTCATTGAGGATGGTGTCCGCGCGAGAACGCTCGGCACAGCCATACGTTTCCAAATAATCGAGGAGGATCTGCGCCATGTCCGACTCGTCGATGGGTGCGTCCTTCCACTTCGGCATGTCCTGCGCCAGCGCCTTCAGAGGATCCGAAGCCACAGCTTTCGCGTTGTCCGTGCAGGAGATGGTCACCGTAGCATCCGCATCGAGAATTTCCTTCACGCGGGCACGGAACATGTCATCCCATTGCAAACTCTTCTCCGGAGGAAAGAGCGAGGGGCTTGCGCCGCACGCAACGAGATTTGCTCCCGATCCCACGGAAGGCGGGGCGCCTGAGTCCGATATATCCGCCCCCAGCGGCGATGCGCTGCGGAGCATTGCGAGCATGCAGGCGGTCAGACCCAGCAGGATTACCAGCAATGTGCGCCGACGATGGAAGGTGTTACGGGGCACAGTATGGGAGGAAGCAGGAAACGGAGCTCCACTCTCCGATGAAGTTCGAGACCTGTTGGAGTGGCGAGAGAAACGGGAAGCGCAGCTTCACGAGGAGCGGCTCGAGGAATCCGGCGAACTGCCGTAGCGTTCTCTGCGCCGCATCTTCGTGGGTGAGGAACAGCAATTGCGATTCCTCGTAGCTCGTCAACTCTTTCATGACCGGCCTGCAGTACGTTCGTGCGGCCACAGTGTCGTTGATGGTGAAGATCGCGCTAGGTTGGCAGCTGGCGATTAATTTCTCTTCCACGGGTTGGCATCCCGGGATGATGACACTCATGCTCGAACTGCTCGCGGAGCTTGCGGGAGTATTTGCGGATTGATCGACGCCCGCGCAGAGCGATTCCAATCGACACTGAAATGCGCGGAATCCCTGGAGGACGGGAGGAATCAGATCGGAGGTGAGAGCTTTCTGCGTCTCGAGGATTCCGGGACGGATAGCAGCATCCTTCGGATCCACATCCTCCGTCTTCGCGAGAGGATCCTTCGCTGTCTTGCCGTCCATCTCCTCATCAGTGATCGTGTCCTTGCCGCTTGTCACCCACTTCCCATCCGTATTCTTGATCCACGTGTTTCCATCTTCGTCGACGCGCGTGGCTCGCGGCCCCTCCTCTGCGGCATGACGATTGCCAAGCAGCATCGTCTCGAAGAGGAAGCGTTCCCTTCGCAGCGCCTTGTCGATATCCGCAGTGCACTTGTCGCCGGCGTCTTGCGAGGAAGAGGATGAAGACGATGATGTATTTGTCGCAACCGTCGCCTGCAGGGGCGCCGCGGATCGCATCAGAACGAATCCGAGAAGTCCCACGCCGATGAGGGGGAGGGCGAAGCGTTTCATGACGAGGATGAGGAGGACGAGGAAGATGCGGATGAGTGTTCAAGAGGAACGGATGGCGGCGTTATGAATGTGTTGTAGAGGTCCTGCGGTGCGCGGATGTCGTAGGGGGGCGTCTTGTCGCTCCACTTCTTGAGACTGCCGTCCTTCTCGATCGTCTTCTCCATCATCTGGTCGCGCAGCGTGTCGATTTTTGAGCTCTGCGAATCTTTCGGGAGCGTCACACGCAGATGATCTTGCAACAGTTGCTCGCGGAGTCGGCACGCATCGTCATCCTTCGCACAAACAGACGACGACGAAGAGGAAGACATCGCGCCGGGAGGCGTGACGTCTTGCTTGAGGAATGCGCCGACCGGAGACCATAGTCGCATGAACACGTCCCACAGTCGCGTTTCCGGGTACTGGGGGAGCGTATTGAGAACGATGGTGGGATCGCGGCTCTGATTCCAGAGGTAGATGAAGTACCGCGCGGTCAGAGAGAGAATTTCGGTCGTTCTCGCCTGAAGGTCGGAGATAAATTTCGAGAGTTGCGCCTCGGATATCGCAGGATTCGAAGGTGCGGCTCCATACGCGCTCTGCACGTTGATCTTGTCCTGCGGAGGGTCGGGAAGAGCGGGGACATCGGGGAGATCGGGAAGCATGGAAGATCCGTCTTTATTCGCGGGGGGATGCGGGAGTTTCAAAGAAACGAGAACGGGCATGAGGACGGGAATCTTCACCGAGGCTTCCTGCGCTGTGCCCTCGATGAAGATATCGCTGAAATCGAAGACGAGATGTTTGGGGATGTCCGGCATTGTCGGGAGCGTGAAGTTGCCGGAGAGACTAGGCCCCACTCCCGGCGGTGAGAATGCGCTCTCGAGCCACGTGAGCGGCGGGGTAGTGCTGTCCGCTTTGCAGTAGTGCTGATTCTGGGCTGCGAGCGCCGCGGAAGCATCTTTCAATTTGCTCCACGCATTCACGAGATCCTGCATCTTCTGTCTGCTCGCCAGAGCGTCCTGATACGGCTGCATGCGCGATTGGATCCACGTATCGATCGCCTTCGTGAGCTGCTCCCTGCGATCGAGAGTTGCGGCGATGTATGAGGGGAGACTTGCGCGGAGCGTCGCGTACTTGTCGAGGCTGCTCTGGTACGCCTTGAGCTTGGCGATCACCTCATCGGCGCCAGCCGTGTTACCCTTCTGTGCTTTCATGATCCCCTTCCAGTCTTCCCACTCTTTGATCGACGCGAGGAGTTCGCTTGGCGAGAGGAGCGGCAGCACGACGGGGATCGGCTCCTCTTCGATGCGGGAGAAGATCGCCTGCTTGAGTGCGCTCTGGACTTTGTCGAGGAGTCCCGGCTCCATCGGAAAGTCGACGTGCATTTCCGTGCCGGTCGCCGACGCATTCACCTGCGCGCCGGAAGCGGCGAGCGAACCGAGCACATCGAGGTGTGGCAGGATGATCTCCACCGTCGGCGGTACGCCGCTCATCTTGTTTTCCAGTTGTTCCAGCACCGTCACGTACTTCGGCGTCTCGCCGAACGGTTGCGTCGTATCGGGAGGGGGAACGGCAGGTGTGGCGATCGTGCTCCCGGCCTTCTTGAGGTCGAAGCTAAACGCCCCCTGTGCCTCGCTGGATGTCGTCTCTTCGTTTGCGGGTTGAAGCTCCACGGTTCCGCTGACTCTGCGCTTGTGCAGTTCCTCAAACATCGGCTTGGGTTCGTAGATCGCACATGAGAAGTCTCCCGGATCGGTGAGATGGAGATCTTCCTTGTACCACGAAAAACATGCCGTGGTGACCTTGAGATTCTGATCTTCTGTCGTGGTATCGGGGATGTTTGTCAGCGTGTGCGACGCGACATATTCCCTGTAGAACGATTCGTAGTGCGCGTTGTTCAGAGGGGTGAAGGCGGGGGGCGGGGTGTGATTGGGATCCGTGCGGCATTCCTCCCCGTTGCAGACGGCGCAATTCGGCCATTCTTTCTGATCCCCCGCAGTCCACTTCTGCTTGCACTCGCCCGTGGGTAAATCCACTGCGGCGCCCACCCCCGTTTCCCATACCCAACCGTAATTGCTGCTCAGGCGCGAACCGTCTTGCAGTGACTGCGCCTGCTCGTGCGGATCCGAGGTGCAAAGGTATTTCGTTCCCACGAACGCATAGTCGGATTCACTCCATCCCGCGGGACAGGTATTGCAGTCGGGGGTGAAGGAAGGATCGTCGGGGTAGGGCTGGGAGGTGTCGTACGTTTGCGATTGATCTTGCATAATCGGATTGCCGTCGGTGTCGGTGCCGACCTGCACGGATACGGTGCGCGTGCATGCGGAGACGCGGTAGACCTTGTACTGCATGTCCGGATTCGTATTGAAGCCATCGCATGTCTGTTTGCAATTATCGAGCGTGTTGCACGGACGATTGTTGTTGCGCGGTTCCGAGCACTGGGCGAAGTCTTTCTGTATCGCGAGCGTGAAGCCGTAAGCGTTATCAGGGTATTGCTTGCTCTTATCCTCCTCACTCGACACACCTCCTGCAGTCGGCCACGCATTCGGCTTGAGTGGGAGTCCCTCGACATCCGTGTACGAATCGCTCGCATTCATATCCTTGGGATAGCCGCAGGTGGCGGTCTGCAATTCTTTGGGAATGTCCTGCGTGAGGACGCTCTGAATCGTCGATGAATCTCTCTGGGAAGGAATGCGATACAGCTTCGCCGCCGCGATGTGCGGGAGCACCATCGCAGTGAGCAGCAGGAAGGCCAAAAATCGATGGCGTGGGTGTGTGTTCAAAATCTATTGATTATAGCAGAGTCGAGCAGGTTTTTACATTGAGCTGATGGCAAAATCTCCAGGGAAGCATTGACGAAAATTTCAGAATGGTTGGCAGTAATCTGATTTATGATGTAGGAAACCATTTTCATTATCTTGCATCTTCCATCCGCTTTGTCCGCAAATGTCGGTAGCGTAGGTTTCTCGCACCGGCTACAGCGCGTGGCCTCCTCATCTCCCATTCCCCCTCTCTCACATGTTCTCCTACAACCGGGTGTGCCTTATCGGTTATCAAACACAACCCGTCACGCTCAGGCAAACCCCCGGTGGCACGAGCGTCACGGATTTGAACCTTGTCGTGCCCTACAGTTTTCGATCCGAAAAAGGCGAGATGATCGAGGGCAAGAGTTTCCACGTTGTCACACTCTGGGGGCCGATGGCGGATGTCGCCGGCCGCTACGTGCGCGCGGGCAGTCAGCTCTTCATCTCGGGTCGTCTCCAGACCGACAGTTGGGAGGACGAGAAAACGAACGAAAAGAAATCGAAGACGAAGGTCGTCGGGATGGACATGATCATGCTCGATCCCAAGGACGGTCTGATGGCTCCTCCTGAGCAGGGTTCGATGCTCTCCGGCATGCTCAATCGCGCCGAAGTCATCGGCAATGTCACGAAGGATCCCGAGATGCGCACGACGACGAGCGGGCAACAGGTGCTGACACTCGGCGTCGCGACGAACGAGAAATGGAAGGACAAGGCGACCGGGACGGATCGCGAGCGAGCGGAATTCCACTCCGTCGTGGTGTGGGGAGCTCTCTCACAGGAGATCGCGAAGCACGTGAAGAAAGGCAATCGCGTGTACGTTTCTGGCCGCGTGCAAACGAGGAGCTGGGAGACGAAGGAAGGACAGAAGCGATCGACCACAGAGATCGTTGCGGACTGCGTGACGCTCCTCGGAACGCATCATCCTCTGGCCGATGGTGCGATACAGGCCGACGCCACTCCCTCTCGCGTGCAGGCGGCGAAAGAGCGCGCAACTGCTCCCGCAATCGACGTTCCCGAAATCGCGTACGCATCGGAGATCAAAGTCGAGGATTTGCCCTTCTGATTGCTTTTCTCAGACACTGAGGATGCGACCATCCTCCCCGTAGAGGCGCATTTCGATGCCGTCGAGCGCGGGCACCTTGTTGCGTACGGTCTTGATCAGCGAGAGGAGGTCTGAGAAAGTTCCGTGATCGGCGTTGATGAGAAAGTTCGCATGCTTTTCGCTGATCTGGATTCCGCCGACGGCGAGTCCGCGAAGTCCGGCTGCATCGATGAGCTTCCATGCCGGTGTTCCCTCAACGGCCTTGAAGCAAGATCCGGCGGTTGATCGATGGGGTTGGGATGCCACGCGTTTCTTCATCAGTTCCTGGATATCGTTGAGGATTTTCGCCTTGGGTTTGGAGGGGAGCCGCAGGGTCACAGTCCAGACGATCGCTTGAGGCAGTGTTTTGAAAACGCTCTCCCTGTAGCCAAAATCACACTCCTCCGGTTCGAAATATTTCCATGCTCCGTCGACGAAGGCGGAGACGGATACGACGAAGGAATTGATCCATGTGCCCTGCGGTCCCTGCCCCGCATTTCCCACGATCGCTCCGCCGAGCGTTCCCGGGATGCCGGTGAGAGCGGAGAGATCGAGATCATGATCGGCGCACGCGGTGATGAGACTCGCGAGCGCGATACCCGACGAGGCCGTCACTTGGTCATCCATGAAAAATATTTCGGATGCCTTCACTTGAATGACCAGGGCGTCGATCGTGCCGTCGGCGAACACGGTATTGCAGCCAGCTCCCAGAACGATCAGCGGCACATTCTTTTCTTTCGCGAATCTCTGCGCTTCCTCCACATTCTCTTTGGTCGAAATTTCCGCGAAGTAGCGCGCCAAACCCCCGATCTTCATGGACGTCTTCGCGCCGATATTCACGAGTTTTTGGATCGCCATAATCACGACGGGATCACGGCGGCCTGCCTGAGCCGCTTGAGCGTTTCTTCCTTTCCGAGCGCGACGGCCACTTCGATTGCTCCTGGGCTGTAGGGGAGCCCCGTGAGTGCCGCGCGCAGCGGCCAGAGTAATTGTCCGAGCTTCCACTTCCCTTCTCCCACCACGCGCTTCGTTTCCGCGAGAATCTTTTCCTCGTGCCACTCCTTCTCGGAGATCGGTGTGAGGAACGTTGTGAGTGCGTCGAAGATTGCGGGGAGATCTTCCCTCTTCACTTTCTGCTTCTCATTGGCGAGGAGGTCGATGGTTACGGATGGTTGTTCGTAGAAGAAACTCAACATTTGCGGAGCTTCGGAGAAGAAAGTGATGCGCGCCTGAATCAGCGCCGCCTTCCTCTCAAATTCCCCATCGTCTTTCGCGTGAGGGACGAGCGGTCGAATGCGCTCCGTGAAATTCGAAAGCGGAATTTTCCGCATCCACTGGCCCTGCAGCCAATCTAGCTTCGTGACGTCGAATACGGCTCCAGCCTTCTGCACACGGTCGAGTGAGAATTGCTCGATGAGCTCTTCGATCGAGAATAATTCCTGCGTCGTGCCCGGATTCCATCCGAGAAGCGCGAGGAAATTGAGGAGGACTTCCGGCAGGTATCCCTTGGCGATGTACTCCTCCACGGAGACGGCATTCTCGCGCTTGGAGAGCTTGGTGCGATCGGCGTTGAGGAGGAGCGGAACGTGCGCGTACTTCGGTGGTGTCCAACCGAGTGCTTCGAAGAGAAGGAGATGTTTGGGCAGCGAGCTCAACCACTCCTCGCCGCGGATCACGAGATCGATTTCCATCAGGTGGTCGTCGACGACATGCGCGAGGTGATACGTCGGAAAGCCGTCGCTCTTGATCAACACCTGATCGTCCACCACATGCCCCTGAAACTTCACCACTCCGCGGATGGCATCGTCGAATTCGATGCTGCGTTCGTGCGGGACCTTGAGGCGGAGCACGTACGGTTCGCCGCCGCCGATCCTCCGCTCGATTTCCTCGGGGGAGAGTCGAAGGCAGGTGCGGTCGTACATGGGAGCCTGCTTGCGCAGTTCCTGATCCTTGCGCATTTTCTCGAGCCTCTGCGATGTGCAGAAGCAGGGATAGGCGTGTCCGGATGCTCGCAGCTTCTCGGCGTACGTTTGATAGAGCCCCTGCGCCTGACGTTCCGATTGAATATACGGCCCCTTCGATCCGCGCTGCGCGATTTGTCCGTTCTCCATCACCACACCCTCGTCCGGCGCCAGCCCCGCCCACATCAGACAGCGCAGGATGCTCTCGACGGCACCGGAAATCGATCGCTCCTGATCGGT
>CAIJNU010000082.1 GCA_903822115.1 uncultured Candidatus Peregrinibacteria bacterium | reverse complement strand
TCTTCGTCCTTCTTTCTCGCCCTGAGAAAGAAGGACAAGCGTTATCCCTATACTAAGAAAGAATGGCATTATTTTTCATCCGAATGGATGACTCCTCCGAAGTGCATCACCCAATTTCCCGCTGCCATACCTACGCCGACATCGGTGAAGTCGGTGCTGAGGATGTTCGCAGCATGCGTCGGGGAGTTCATCCAGTCCACCATTACTTGCTTGGGATCTTTCTGGCCGCGCGCGATATTTTCTCCCACCATGAAGCGCTTGATGCAGAAGCACTGTTCCTGATAGCTCGGATTGTAGTACCCCGATGCCTGCATGCGATCCTTGAGCGTTTCTCCTGTTGGACTCACATGGCTGAAGAAATTCTTCGTGAAGAGTTGGTCGGCATACTTCTGCGCGGAGTTCGTGAGGAAGGCGTCGGGATGCAGGGGTGGGAGATCATGCTTGAGGCGCACGCCGTTCGCGTAGTCGATGAGCTTCTTCTTCATCGCCGCCACGTCCGGTCGTTCGATGGAGAAAATGGGTGCCTGCGACGGAGGCGTGGTCAGGGTATTCACGCTGATGACGCTCTGCTTGCTCGCAGATCCGATGTCGGTGGGAATAAGATCTGCGTTGAGGTTGATGTCGGACGTGGAGGGTTGCTGTGACACGCCGCCCCCATCGGCCAAGGTCTGGAGCACGCGTTGCGCATCCTTTCGACTCAGCGTCAGATCGGCCTGGAGGATCGAAGCTTCTTCCGCGTTTCCCGCGAAGAGATTGTAGTGAGAGGCGACGCCTGCGTAGGGGGCGACCCAAGAGAAGGGGCGCACATCCTTGAAGGAATACGACGTATGCGTCGTGAGGCCGAATGTTTGCGTCAGCATTTTGAGGAATTCCCCGCGGCTCACCGGCGAGGAGGGATGGAGCTTCTGCTGGTTGTCCGACGATAGAATGCCGAGCTTCTGCGCGAGGATGATGTACTTCTCATCGGGCGTTCCCTGCGGCACATCGACGAAATTTCCGCTGTTCTTCACGGGGGGCAGCACGGGTGTGCGGATCTGGAGCAAGAGCTTTGCGGCCTGACCGCGCGTCAGAGGATCGGTGTCATTTCCCGAAGCGACTCCCACATACGTGAGGGAGAGGATGCACATTGCGATAGTGAAGAGCGATCGCTGCATAATATTGGTATCAATATTATTATACCCTTTTCATGTAAAATGACAATAATACTCGGAGAGGTGATATTCGCATGATAATAGGAAAATTGAAGAGAATTACGGTTTGGCTGCACCATTCTTGGACACATCAACCCCGCCGAATTCCTGTACCCACGAGGGGCCATCTATGCCGATGCCGATGTCCTGGAACTTCGGGTTGAGGATGTTTGCCCGATGCCCCGGAGAGTTCATCCACGCCGTCATCACCTCCTGCGCCGTCTCCTGATTCTTGGCGATGTTCTCCCCATAGTACGTATTGAAACTGCAACCGTTACACGGGGGAATCGGTGCATACCCCGCAGCCTTGATGCGGTCGCTCGGCGTCGTGCCTTCGGGAGAGATGTGATTGAAGTAATTCCTCTTCGTGAGATCCGCGGCTTGTGACTGTGCGGCCTTATCGAGATGCGGTTCCGCCTGCAGGGCAGGGAGTTTCGCTTTCGCTCGTTCCGAATTCACGAGATCGATGACGCGCTGCTTCAGTGCGGCAAGGGCGGAGGAGGAGAGCGGGGGCGGATTGGTGACGGTGATGGCGCCGAAATCCTGCACCAAGAAGAAGCCGTTCATCCCGACGCCGATATCCACGAATGCGGGATTGAGAATGTTCGCGCGGTCTTCCTTGCTCTTCATCCATGATTGAATCAACTGATCCATCGACTGCGATCCGTAAGCGATATCTTCGGCGTACGCGGCCTTCCAACGGCAGGAAGCGCAGGGCGATGCGAAATATCCGCTGTCCTTGAGCCGGTCCAGGAGCTTCTTTCCTTCCGGCGTGACGTGGGAGAAGTACTGCCGTTTGTTCATATCATCCGCGAATGTTTGTGCGGCAGTTCCCAGCTTTTGGTTGATGCGAAACGGGGGGAGCTTGGCTTTTGCACGCTGCTGATTTACGAGATCAATGAGGCGTTGTTGAGGAGGAACCGTGCTCGCCTGCGCATGCGTTCCAGAGGTGATTGCGATGAGCAGAACCGCGAGAGATGCGAAGGATTTTCCCCTGTGGCGAGTGAAGGCGGCTGGGATGCTCATAGGGCGTGATCTGTGTTCGATGGTACATCGAGATCTTCCATCAGAGGGCAATCAGAGCAGACAGCCGATGTTTTTCCTTGTCGGATGATGCGCCTTTCAGGCGATAGTGAGCGCCAAAGAGTTATCTCTCGTTCATGTTTTCGATTTGACCGAAGGCCGGGGCATCCGTAGAATCGCAGCCCATCATGCTTCACAATATCAAGCCCGCACCGGGATCGAAGAAAATGCGCAAGCGCGTCGCTCGCGGCATCAGTGCCGGTGGTGGAAAGACCGCAGGCCGCGGATCCAAAGGGCAGCAATCGCGCTCCGGAAGGGGACGAAGGTTCGGATTCGAAGGCGGCCAGGTCCCTCTCCTCCGCAGACAGCCGAAGTTGGGAGGATTCACGCATCCTCGCCGCGTCCATTATGAAATTCTGAATTTGGACATTCTGGAGAAGAAACTCCCGGCCGGTTCTTACGATATCTCCGCCCTTCGCCGCGCCATGGTGGCGCGCACACAGCGTCCTCTCAAGGTGCTCGCGGGCACGTCACTTACGAAGAAGTTCGCTCTCACGGTGAATGCGGCGTCGAAGGGCGCCAAGGATGCCATCGTGAAGGCCGGCGGATCTCTCAAGATCGTGAAGCTCTAGTCCCATGTTCAAATACCTCAAGCAAATCTGGCATTCCGAAGATCTTCGCAAGCGCATCGTCTTCACGATTTGCATCCTCTTCATCTACCGCGTCACCGCGCACATCACGGTGCCGGGGGCGGATGCGGTGGCGCTGAAGAAATTCCTGGCGACGCGCGGAGGCACGGATGCGATCGGCATCTTCGCGGCTCTCACCGGAGGCGCGCTCGATCACTTCTCCATCGTGATGCTGGGGCTTTCGCCGTACATCAATGCTTCGATCATCATCCAGCTCTGCACCGTCGTTTTCCCGAAGCTCGAAGCGCTCAGCAAAGAGGGCGTGCAGGGACAGCAGGAACTCAACCGCTACACACGTTGGCTCACCTTCCCCCTCGCATTTCTCCAGAGCTTCGGCTTCCTGCTGCTCCTCGGGCGCGGCGGCGTGCACATCGTCTCGACGGATTTTCCCGCCGTGCTTGCGCCGATGCTCTTCGTGACTGCGGGATCGCTCTTCCTCATGTGGCTCGGTGAGATCCTTACGGAGAAGGGGATCGGCAACGGCGTCTCGCTCATCATCTTCACGGGTATCGTGTCGCGCATTCCCGCCACCGTGAGCGCACTGCTTCTCGAGGGCGGCAGCAAGGTAGGGGCGTTCTCGTTCTTTGCCGTCGTCTCCGTTCTGCTTCTCATTGCGGTCGTGCTCTTCACCGATGCGCATCGCCTCATCCCCATCACGTACGCCAATCAGGGATCGGGGCGCGGCGTGCAGGGGTCGATCCCCATCCGTCTCAACCAAGCCGGCATGATCCCGATCATCTTCGCGATCTCGCTCATCACGTTCCCGGCAATCCTCTCGCAATTCCTTCGCAGCGCCACGCGCTTCCAGGGCATCGTCACCTTCATCGGCACCTACCTGAATTCGCAGAGTCCGAGCATCGCGTACATCGTGCTCTACTTCCTCCTCGTGCTCGCATTCACGTTCTTCTACGTGTCGGTGACGTTCAAGCCGCAGGAAGTGGCCGAGAATATCCAGAAGCGCGGCGGGTTCGTCCCCGGCGTGCGTCCCGGCCAACAGACGGCTGTCCTTCTTCAGAAGACCAGCAACCGTCTCAATCTTTGGGGTGGCACATTCCTCGGCATCGTCGCCATCATCCCGTTGCTCTTCACGAAGTACACGACGCTCTCGTCCAGTGATCTCATCATCTCCGGTTCGGGTCTCATCATCGTGGTCGGCGTCGTCATGGAATTGATTCGACAGATCAACGCGCAGATGCTCGCGCACGACTACGACAAATTGGTTTGATAATATTCTCGGTATCAAGAGTAGTTATTACTGCCTCTCCTCTTCGTCATGGTCTTTTCGTGGGGGACCAGGGAACCTTGTTCGGTTCCCTAGGCCCCCCACACCCCCTTTACCCTCCTAACGGTAACAATTTGTGGAACTAACAAAGAGTGTTAGGTTGCAGCATTAACCTTACACAAGAGAATTGCGAAAGAATGGCTTCGTAGACCACTTGAGCAGGGGTCTTTTTGCCCATACCCATGCCCAAATGGATCTTGTGGTAGTTGTACCAGATGAGCCATTGCTGGAGA
>CAIJNU010000081.1 GCA_903822115.1 uncultured Candidatus Peregrinibacteria bacterium | reverse complement strand
TTCATCAAACTTCTCCAGCAACTATGCCGAATCGTGGGGCTATTCTTCGTCTGAGTCCCCGTCAGAATCCTCTCAGTCATCTTCTAGTCTTTCTTCATCTGCTCAGTGGTGTTGTGACTACGATGCCAATGATTCTACCTTTCAATGCAATGAGCGACCTGCAGGGCAATGTTCCGGGACCGGCATGACATTTACCGATCAGGCAAGTTGCAATCTGAACTGTCACGGAGTGTATTGCTGTGAGTATGCTCAGGAAGATGCTCAATGTTCAACAAATCAGGTTCCACCCGATTCTTGCAACGGCCTCGTCTACTTCGATGATCAACAAGGATGCTCTCAGGAGTGTCCGCACATCCTGGATATCATGACGTCGATGTGAGGATTGTTCAGGAGTAGATGAGAGAGATTATTTCGGCTCCGGAACATTGAACAATCTTCGCGCATTCCTGTGGCACAAGTTCTGCACTTGATTGATTGCCTGCTCCGGGGTGATGCGTCCCCGTTCGATCTGCTCTCCCGTGTGCAAGCAGAGTTCCTGTCTGAACATGTCGTGCCTCGGCAGCGTTGTGATCGGCGATCGCGTGTCGCTCACCATGCCTGCATGAGACTGCGGGAGCAGGAGGGATCCCTCCGCGTCTTCGAACTGCCTGCGCATGCCATTGGCGGTATCGATGAACCACCAGCTCGAACCCAGAAAAACATTTCCGGCGTGGACTCGCGCCATTGATGCCATAGCGTCCTGATCTTTCGAATTGATGGGATACGCGATGATGCGTAGTCCTTTATCGAAGAGTTGATGAGTGTTCGCCCAATTAAAGAAATTCCAGTATCCCTGCATATTGACGTTGTTGCGACATCCGTCGTATCCGATATCGGGTCCTTTAGCAAAGAACTCCCTCGTCTTCATGTTCCTGAGTCCGCCTGCGTGCAGCTGCATAACAACATTGGAATCCGCAGCTGCGTTTAACTCTGCCGTACGTCCAAGGAGCCATCCAGAAAATACTTCAATGTCGTCAACCGAAATATCATCGCCAATCTCAGCTTTGTTAAATATACGATATGCCTCAGAAACATTATCATACCCTTTGGTGGGCATGTTGTCGGGGCCGTGATCTGTCGCTCTGCATCCCACTTCCAGAAAGGCAGCGTGTCTTTGATCCAGCGCTTTACCAAAATCCCAGAAGTTTTGTATCTTTATTCCCGATACTTCACTTAGCGTATCCAGATAGCTCCAGAGATCTTTCTTGCGGGAAAGCAGCGTTACGATTTTATCCGGACGGAACGTAGGTACCACTTCCACCTGGAAATCATTGTCATCCCTCAGCGTGCCGTGATTCTTGAGAGTACTCGTCGGATCGTCCGTCGTTCCCAGGAAGACGACGCCCTGCTCCTTCAGAAGACCCCTCGGAGAAAATTCTGGATCGCGAAGACGATCATTGATCTCATCCCAAAGTCGGTCGGCATTCCTTCCGTCGATCCCCCGCATCACCGAGTCGATCTTTAAACTGTGACGAAGTCCGTTGTGTAGCCAGAAATTAATCGGGTTGGATCCGATGCTTGGCATCATGGAGCAAAGAGCACGCCACTTTTCCCTGGGATCCCCATCCCCCGTAATCAAATCTTCCGAAATTCCCATCTGCCGCATTGCGCTGTACACGTAATGGTCCCCCTGTCCGGTCACGGCCCAGGGATTCTCATACGGAGTATCGCTCGCGAGGCGTGCATCGTCGGCATGTGTATGCGGGTCGACAATGGGAGTGCCATTTGCGTAGTCGTCGTAAAGCATCTGAGCGGCCGTGCTTCTGCCCAAGAAAGCGTGGGGATCCAGAAATCTTCCTTCGTATCTATCGAGTGGACTGGACATGATGAATGAGGAAATTCGGATAAGGGGGGTTACTTTACTCGGCTTTTTGCACCTGTAAACCTCTCCGCATCTGGCCATCGGCCAGCCGAAGCCTTGGCGAAGGCTGGCTGGGGAGGAAGGATTCGAACCTTCGAATGGCGGCTCCAAAGGCCGCTGCCTTACCACTTGGCGACTCCCCAACGCAGCATCATTCTACGGAATCTTTCCGATAATGACCACTTTCGAGAAGTCGATGAGAATATTGACAGATGTCAAATAAAACGTACAATGAGACACTTTCCGCATTCTATGAAATTTCGAATCCTTCTTGGCTTGGTGGCAGTCGTGGCAACGGTAATGATTCCGAATGTTTCGTTAGCCCAATCCTTCGGCGGCGTTGCCCTCACGCTCGTCCCGTGCAGGACGGAGGCGATGCGCGGCGATCAGGTGTGCTTCACGATCACAGTGACGAATGGCACAAATCAGACGTTTTCGAATCTTTCGTTGAATCTCATTTCCGATCCATTGGATATTAATTTCTTTATGACGAGCAATGGCGGAGAGATCCATCCGGGTCATACCTTCTGGACGATCTCACTTAATCCCGGACAGTCTCTCGTGATCAAGGCCCGCTCACAGATCCTCGCATCAACGCCGGGAAAAATCGTTCGTGTGCTCCTCGGGGTAGGAGGGAATGGTCTGCTCACGCAAGCGACGTACGCCGACATTCGAATTCTGGGGCGATTGCTCCCGGTGACGGGCGTGGATCTTTCGGCGATTCGTGGATACAGGAAGTAGCATCAATCCGCCGCGTTGAGCACAAAGCTTTTCACCTTTTCCGGTATGGATTCGTACGTGGCCTGGAGCGTCGCCACCTCTTCTCTTCGAGGGACGCTGAGCACCCAATTGGCGAGATCTTCTCCCTCGGGCGCGGAGCCTAGCCCGATGCGCAGTCTCGGAAAGTTCTCTCCGAGCGTGGCGCAAATGGATTTGAGGCCGTTGTGCGTGCCCGGTCCTCCGGACATCCGTAATCTCACTTCTCCGAGGGGCAGATCGATGTCGTCGGAGAGAATGAGAATCTGATGTGCGGGATCGACTTTGTAGAAATCCACGAGCTTGCGTATCGCTTCGCCGGAACGGTTCATGAATGTCTGGGGTTTGACGAGGAGGATAGGTACCGTCACGATCCGCGCCTCGCAGACGGAGGATACGAACTTCTGTTTCTCCTGCCACTCCCCTTCCCCGAAGTACTTCGCGAGCACATCGATGGCCTGAAAGCCCGCGTTGTGCCGCGTCGCGACGTACGCGTTACCGGGATTGCCGAGGCCGACGATAATAAGGGAGGGCTTCATGTTACTTGCAGAATCGTAACACGGCTTTCTCAAGCGCCGCCAATGCCGATTCCACGTCGCGATACGAAAGAGTGAGCCCGGGTTCGTGCGCGATGCGATTGCGCAGCTTGTGTGCGCGCCAGACGTCATCAAGATCGGGAATGTACTTTCCCGCGCGGCGCAATTTATCCCCCATCGATCCTCCGTAACCGAGATCCGCAAGAACTTTTTCCAGTACGGCATCCGCCTCCAGGAGTCTTCGATGCGGATCGGCGAGTGCACGCACGCCTTTCCATCGCAGGAGCGCGCGTTGGCGTTGCACGCCGGTGAGTCTATTTCGTCTCCATGCGCAACGCAGCCAATACACACACAGAAGCAGGACGAGGAGACATACGACGATGGTCATGACGAGATTCATATTCGTCGCGAGGTCATGGGTGATCGTCGGCTCGGTTTGCGTTTCTCATTCTCGTTCGTCGCTTCCTCGAGCTGCATCTTCTGTGCAACGAATTCCGTGAGGAGATCCTGCACGTGCTTGGCGTTCTTCAGGTTCTTCTTGAGGAGATACTCCTCCATGTTCTTGAGGATGAGAGACTCGACGTGCTTGGGGTGACGCACGAAAGGCAGCGAGAGCTTGGCTCCCGTCGAAATCTTCTCGACGCTCAATGTGCCGTAGCGAGAAAGCGTTCCGATAATGCCGCTGATCTCGTAGCTCACGCCCTGGAGATCCGAGTAGAGAATGCGCGAAGACTGACGGTGAAACCATCCAAACCACTCGAGCGCAATGATCCCCTGATCGGTGACGATCCAAGCGTCGAGGTAGTAGTCGAGAAAGTTACGAATGCCCCACACGATGACGAAGAGGCTCCAGAGGGACACGACAAGGAGCGTGAGGCGTTGGGGTGCGGCGGCGAGGAATACGCAACCGCCGACAAAGAAGAGAGCGGGCCAGAAGAGCGCTTGCGCGCCAATGCCCCAGTACTTGTGGACAATCATCGAAACGTTCTCATCATCTTCGAGGTGCTTTTTGAAAAGGAAGTTTTCAAGCATCACCGATATTGTACACCTTAGACTGCGCCAAGGGAGCGAGATTCCTCGCAGAGATGACCTGTACAGCTTTCACGTCGAGTCATAGAATATGCAGGATGACTGAGCAGAAGCACGGATTTTGGTTTCAGGTTCTCGACGTTGTTTTCAACATCGTCATTATCGTGGCAATCGTTGCAGGCATCAGAACGTTTCTTGTCTCCCCCTTCCAAGTGGAGGGCAGTTCAATGGTCGATACGCTTCAGGACAGGGAGTACATCATCATCAATAAACTCGCATACATCATCGGGCAGCCGCATCGCGGCGATGTCGTCGTCTTTCGTCCTCCCAATGATCCGACGAAGTTCTACGTGAAGCGCGTCATTGGAGAGCCGGGTGATGAAGTGGTGATCCGCGATGGGTTCGTATACGTCAAGAAGCCGGGCGAGACGGAACCGAAGAAGCTCGACGAGAGCTCTTACTTGAATTCACACAACGAGGGTTACACCTTCCGCTCCCCTCCCATCAGCGGCGACCGCAGTCCCATTACGTACGATGTTCCTGCGAATGACTACTTCGTCCTCGGCGATAATCGCCAAGGCAGTTTGGACTCGCGCAGTTTCGAGGTGGACGGCAAGCCGGAGCCTTTCGTCGTTCGCAGCGAGATCAAGGGGCGTGTGTGGTTTGTTGCTCTCCCCATCACCAAGATTCATGCTCTTGCGATCCCTGCGTACGGCTCCTGAGGGACGGCGAGGAGACCTTGCGTTTGGCATTCGCTCTGGTACTATTGACGTGCCCCGAGAGGGGTTTTTTAGGAACCAGCAATCATGAAGTCCCCCTTCGTTTACATCCACGAGGCCGTCGAAGAACTCCACCACGTACGTTGGCCGACGCGGCACCAGGCCGTGCGCCTCTCCTCCATTGTTCTGGTGTTCGTGATTCTGAGCGCTGCGGCGTTCGGCGTCTTGGACTTCCTCCTCGCGCAACTCGTTACTCTCATTCTTCCCGGCTGAACTATGGGCAAGCAAGATCCGCGGGCGGGACGCAATTGGTACGTGCTGCACACGTATTCCGGTTATGAAGACAGCGTGAAGCAAGCGCTCGAGCAACGCATAGATTCGCTTGGCATGCACGATTACATCTTCAACGTGCAAGTGCCCAAGGAGAAGCAACTCGTCTTCAAGAAGAACGAACCGGTCGAGGAGGAACGCAAGCTATTTCCGGGCTACGTGCTCGTGAACATGGTCGTGACGGATGAGAGCTGGTACGTGGTACGAAACACCCCCAACGTCACCGGTTTCGTCGGCTCCGGCAACATCCCCGTGCCCGTGACGCCCGAAGAGTACGGCGTCATCGAGCGCAGAGTCGGAGAGCAGGAAGCGAAGTTCCGCAGCGACTTCCAGATCGGCGATCTCGTCGTCATCATCGACGGACCGTTCAAGAACTACGAGGGGTCCGTGGAGAGCGTCGATGTGAACAAGGGCAAGCTCAGCGTTCTTGTCCTCATCTTCGATCGCGAGACACCCGTGGAGCTGGACTTCACGCAGGTGAAGAAGAAGTAGTATGCCAGCACGCTATATCATCTTGAAGGGGTCTCTGGAACGACTTTCGTTTAGGGACGCCGTTCGGGAGAAAGCTTTACGATTGGAGTTAAAGGGAACCACTCGATATCTTGCTGATGAAAGCGTGGAAGTTTTCGTGGAAGGACCTCTAAAAGTACTGGAAGAATTCGAACACTGGTGTCGTAGTCAATCTGTTGTGGAAGCCGCATATATACACACGTCTTCGGAAAAGGGTTTGAAAGATTTTTGTATTGGGTATTAAACAATGCCTGCTAAATGCATTCGTATTACCGGCCTCGTTCAGGGAGTGTTCTTTCGAGACAAGACGAAAGTCAAAGCCGATGATCTTGGTCTCACTGGGCGGGTGAAGAATGCCGATGACGGATCGGTGGAAGTGCACGCGGAGGGGGCGGTCGATGCTCTCGCAAGTCTCGAGGAGTGGTGCCACCGCGGATCTCCCGCGGCGATTGTGCGTAGCGTGGAATCTGCTGACGTTCCTGAGGAAGGGTGCGCGAAGTTCGAGATTTGGTGGTGAGCATTGAGCAATACAGTGATGACTGAGAAGCATCTATTTCCCTTTCTACTAGCCAACACTAACCCATTCCATAAATACTGGAAAACTGGTATAATGATCCGATGTCCCAAAAAATAAATATGAAGCTCCTCCTCTCTCGGCGCAGGTGCATCGCGCTTGTGCTTGTTGCTGCGGTGCTCCTCATCGTCGGGGTGCTGATGACGCTTCGTCATTTCCATATCCTCGGGGAGATCACTTACGATTCCACATGGGTTGGTGGGTCATCGGATTGGACGGTAGCTTCAAGCTGGGATCCAGTTGGTGTTCCTGCAATGGGCGCGAATGTGTTGATACCGAATTCCAGCGGTACGAATTTCCCGACAATCCCCCACGGATATTCCAATGACAGCAACGGCGGCGTCACGCTCGGCACGGTAACGATTGAGAATAGTGAGGTACTCAATAACAGCGCCAAGATCAATAGTGGAACGTTCGATGGAGACGTAACGAACAACAGTGATGGATCCATTGTGTATGGAACATTCAACGGCAAAGTGTACGAACACGGCATCATCTCCGGTGGAACATTCAATAATTACGTGTATGTGAATAATGGCGCGAGCATTACGGGAGGGAGTTTCGATGATCAGAATTTCTGTTCACCTCAGATTACGAATGGCGAATCCATCAGTGGTGGAACATTCAGCAATTTTAATGCTGCTCTCCAAATTCAAAACGGCACCATCACCGGCGGACAATTCTTGGTCACGATAGACAATTCATATGGGAATACTATTTCCGGCGGCACTTTTGGTGATGCATCGCATCCCATCACGATATCCAACATTGGAACGATAGATATGACCGGGAACAACCCTCCGAATATGACGTACGCCAATGTGTATAACAGCGTATATGGCGCCACGGTTCTCTGTCCCTATGGTCAGCGCCCATCTGGAAGCAATCCTATCTGCACAACAGGCAGCACCACTGTCACATGGACGGGGAATGGCAACGATGGACTCTGGACGACGGCTGACAACTGGGACGTGGGTGTCCCTCAGAGCGGTGACACCGTCAATATTGGCGGAGCCCAAGTATATATTCCCTTAGGGGCCACTGTAGACCTGGGAGAGACGGGCAGCGTGAATGGCGCGGGAACAATTACGGTGCAAACTGGCACGATCTCCGGTGGGACGTTCAATGTTGCGGTCGGCATCAATTCCGCTGGCTCCATTGGCGGAGGAACATTCACGAGTGGGGTGGATAACAGTACGGGAACCATTACAGGGGGAACATTTACTTCTTCAGTGACGAATGAATCTTCCGGTGAGATCGATGGTGGTACATTTACGAACTATGTGTACAACTACGGAACCATAGACATGAGAGGAATCGGTTACAGTCCTCCAAACTTCTCATCGGCTACTCTCACCAGAGAAGGCGGCGATACGATCAGTTGCTCATCAGGTTATTACTGGGTCACGAACCAGTGCTCCCAGATCACCTCATACAATTGGGTCGGCGGAAATTCCGACAATGGATACAGTCCTAATGCCTGGGACAACCCCAAAAACTGGGCCGAAGGTGAAGTGCCTGCCACCGGCGCGAGCGTGTACGTCTCTACCGGTAGCTACAACCCAGTGATTCCAGTTGGTTTCACTCTCGATGTCAGTACGGTGACGTTGCAAAACCGTGGCTACGTCAACAATTACGGAACCATCACGACTGGGACGACATTTACGAATGCAGATTATTCATTCGTCAGTCTTACAAACTACGGCACTATCTACGGCGGGACATTTACCAGTATCAGTTATCTTTCGAATCATGGAAATATCTCCGGTGGGATATTCACCGGATGTGATTTTTATACCAGTACTGGTGAAGTTTCGGCTGGCGATTTCTCAGGAGGATATTTCTCATTCATGAGCGGAACACTTTCGGGCGGGTCGATCTCGGAGCCATTCAAGTTCTACGGCGGCACGATCAGCAGCAATACGGTGCTGGGTTCTGTGACGTCTCTCCAGGTAGGGGGGGATCAATCGGTCATAGGCGGCTTTACGTATAACGGAAGGATCGATGCTCCCGTGACCGTCGCATCCAACGGATCCATCAACTACGGCGAATTTCATAGCACCGTAAGCAATAACGATACCAATGGATACGGCCTCTACGGCGGCAAGTACTACGGTGCCGTGACGAACGGCAATGGCGCTACCATCAAATGCGGCGCTGGAGGAGCTTACGCTTTTCAATTCTTCAGTACGGTCCAAAACTCAGGCACGATAGATCTCAGTTGCCAGTATGGAAACATGCCGGATTTCAGTGAGGCAACGGTGACGCAGAATGGTAGGGTGATGTGCCCCACGGGGCAGGAGTGGGACGTGCATCAGTGCGTGTCCTATTTCCACTGGATCGGCGGAGATTATTACAATGGCGGCTTTGATTCTTGGGACGATCAGGCTAATTGGTATGAAGGCCAAGTGCCTCCGAGCGGCGCGAACGTGCTGATTGGATCAAGCGCCAATAATAGCCCCTCCGTTCCGTTCGGCTATTCCAACGATGGGAGCGGTGGAGTGACGCTCGGGAATGTGAAGATGGAAAATAGCAATGGTTTTCACATTATTAATCACGCAAAGATCACAAACATTACCGGAACCATCGTTAC
>CAIJNU010000080.1 GCA_903822115.1 uncultured Candidatus Peregrinibacteria bacterium | reverse complement strand
TACGTGCGGCCATCGACAACGTATGCCCCTCGATAGGCATAATCCTTCCCCTCCTAGCATCGAATCGCTCTGATGCCGCTGCACATAACCTGCGTTGTGCGTTCGTGGCCGGCTTGGCCCACGCACTTGAGAAGGAAACTCTATTGATGCAGGCCGGCGGCGAACCTGTGCCGCTGGATCTGAGGGATTACGTTCAAGTTTACGATACTTTAGACTCCATCAATGGAATGGTAGCTGACTTCGTCAGGCGAGTGGTCGAGCGCGTTCAGGAGCAAGACGACTTTGTCCTATCAGAGTCCCCGACTCCATTAGTGGACCTGTTTCTTGGCCAGAGTGCAGCCGAAAACGAAATGACCACGTTGCGTCATTACTTCCTGCAGACCGAAGAATTCAAGCGGGTGGCAAACGGGAATGTTAATTTGGTCGTCGGCCGGAAGGGGTCGGGGAAGACCGCGCTTTTCTTTCAGACCCGCAACACGATACGCAAGGATAAACGCAATATTGTGCTCGATCTGAATCCGGAAGGATTTCAACTCCAGAAGTTTAAAGATCTTGTTTTACAGCAGCTAGCACACGGCACCAAAGAACATACCGTCACTGCGTTTTGGGAGTACCTTTTCTTCATTGAGCTCGCATACAAATTACTTGAGAAGGACCATACAAAATACATCAACGACCATGTTGTTCGCGACCACTATGTCAGACTATCGGCCCTTTACAAAACCGATATCTTTACGGTGGAGGGTGACTTCGCCGAACGAATGCTGCGATTGACCGAGAATATTGCTGCTGCATTCGCCAAACAAACGGAGAGCGCGTTAACCGCATCAGAAGGCGCCCAACTTACACGACCGCAAATTACAGAGTTCCTTTACTGCCATAATCTCAAGGAGCTCAGCGATACGGTTATCGAATACCTAAAACTGAAACAGGATGTGTGGATTTTATTCGATAACATCGACAAGGGATGGAACGCCCAAGGGATAGGCCTTGAAGACCTAATTATCTTACGGTGCTTGATGGAAGCACTCTCGAAGCTGCGCAGAGAGCTTAGCCGCGCCGACGTTCGATGTAATACAGTGGTCTTCTTGAGAAACGATGTTTACGAATTGCTCGTAGAATCGATGCCGGATCGTGGGAAGATTTCGAGGATCGCTCTCGACTGGACGGATTGCAACTTGCTTCGTGAAGTATTACGGCGTCGTTTTGTTTCGAACATCCGGGACAAGACTGCGGACTTCGCTACAATCTGGAGGAACATTGCCGAATCGCACATCTGTAAAGGACAAGAATCATCGCAATACGTCATCGATCGCTGTTTAATGCGTCCGCGTGCACTGATTGATTTTTTGAACCACGCGAAAGGCCACGCTGTTAACCTACGGCACTCAAAAATACTTGAAGCCGATTTCATTGAAGGTGAGCGCGCGTATTCAACCGATTTGATAAATCAGATTGATTTGGAAATACAAGATGTTCACCCCGAAACACAAAACTGTCTATACGCCTTTATCGAGGCGCCTCCATTGCTTGATGAAAAACAGCTAAACTCAATTTTTGATCGGCTCCAGTTGCCAAGAGACCGGTGCGGGAAGATGATTGAACTGTTTCTTTGGTATGGTTTCCTTGGCATCCTGCGAGAAGATGGGAGCACTACCTTTATCTACGACGTCAATTATGAGATGCGAAAGCTTGTTGCGCTACGAAATAAGAGAGCAGAGCGAGACATGGTGTATTCCATAAATGCGGCGTTCTGGGCAGGTCTCGATATTAAGCCAGCTTAGAAACTCAATGATTGTCCGATTTTAAATGGCAGCGATAAGCAGAGGTCAAGGGGATACTCAGGTTCGCGTCCGATTCGTCCAACTGCCGGTGTGCGCACGGATTGACTCGGCGCAATCCAGGAGCAAATTCAGACCGCGCCGAATGACGTGCTGCTGAGGAAGGTGCAGATGCTTCGGATCGCTGCCGAACTTCCACGATTCGGTCATGGTAAAACGATTTTTATCGCAACGGGTGCATTAGCCGACCTTCCCCCCTTTTCGGGCAAGTATACTCCTGACTTAATCCGTGCCCTGAAAGCCGGCTGGTTTTGCTATTGCCCTATCGGTCGTAAGCGATACAATGGCGCCTGGATGTGCATGGTGACAGATAATAGGTACGTGCAACCGACTGAATGATATGAGAACAGAGGCTCGCGAATTAAAGCGCACTATAGTTCCGACCGCAAACCTGGGTCGAACTTTGAGCCATCCTCACAGCACAAAAGGGTTTCCTCAGTGTTTTGTAGACTTAAGACTCGATAGGCTTTGCGCGGAATCCGGAAGCCTGCCGCCTTTTTTCAAGATTGACAAATAAAACATCTCGGAGGAAGCCTGGATGGCCAAGAAGAAGCATACTCT
>CAIJNU010000079.1 GCA_903822115.1 uncultured Candidatus Peregrinibacteria bacterium | reverse complement strand
TTGAGGATGCGGATCATGCGTTCGATCTCCTCGTCGCGCCCGATGATCGGATCGTTCTTTCCCTCCTTCGCGCGGATGACGAGGTCATCCGTGAAGTAGTCGAGAACGGGTGTCTTGCTCTTGGGGTCGCCCTTGCGCTTGCGCAGCGCCTCGGGCTCCATGATGGTCGGCTGCATCCCCACGATTGCGCCCTGCAAACCGTGGAAGAATGCCTCGAGCGACTGTTCGAGATTGTGGCTCTGCTGCTTGAATGTATTGATCTGACCGAACATCTCCTCCACTTTCAGGCGCAGATCCTCCGGATCGACCTGCATGTTCTCGAGGATGATCGTCGCGGCATTTTTTCCGGTGGAGACGAGTGCGTGAAGGAGGTGCTCCGTGCCCACATTGGCGTGCCGGAACTTGTGCGCCGTCACGACGCTCTGTTCGATGACTGTGTGGAGGAACGTCGAGAGGCCGTGCTTCACATGCTGTCCCTCGATGTTCGCGGACTTCAATGCCTTGAGGAGGATACGGACATTCTCCAGTGTGACACCGGCTCCCGTGAAAATGGAGAAGCCGAGTGACTTCGGAATGCTGAGCAGTCCGAGGATCAGATGCTCCGTCCCGATGTACGGGCTCTTCATATTTTTCGCCTCCTGTTCGGCGATCTGGAGCGCGAGCTTGGCGTTGGGCGTGAAGCGATCGAAGGGGTGCATAGCGGGGAGGGAATGATTAGCAGTCTAATGGAAGGAGTGCCAAGTGTCGAATAGGATCATGACATTATATCAGCTGGAGGGACTCGAGTGCAGTGACAGCGGTGGGAAATTGGCATAGGAAAAACAATTGTGTAGCGAATTGCACATCGCGGAAAAAGCGGGTTCTTCATGCCCTAAAACTCTTCTTGCTCTGCCAATCCTCGAAGAAGACGGAGATCGTCGCGGCGGCCGGGATGGAGAGCATGATGCCCAGGACCGGGTGGATGATCGACGGAAAGCTGGCGCCGGCGAGCATCGCGATGATGACGGCGATGGGGGAGAGGCCGACGGATCGCTCCATGACGAGAGGGACGATCAAATTTCCCTCGCACCATTGAATGACGTAGTACATGCATGCGAGGAGCAATCCCCAGAGCAATCCCTGCTCCGTGACGCCGATGAGCAGTGCGGGAACCGCTGCGATGAACATGCCGAGGACGGGCACGAGTTCCGTGAAGGCGGCGAAGGTGGCCAACGTGAGCGCATAGGGCATGCGCATTACGACGAGTGCCAGGTAAACGAGAAGGAAAGCGGAGCTCGAGAGCAGCAGCTGACCGCGCGCCCATTGCGAGAGTTTCCAGTGGACGCGTGCGGCTCGATCATCGACATAGGAGCGCAGTTTCGGGGGAAGAAAACTCCAGAACCATCGGACGGTTTTCTCCTTCTCGATTTGGAGGAAGAATGCGAGGACGAGAACGATGAAGAAATTCATGATGAAGTTCACGACGGATCCTGCGACGCGTGCGGCGATGAGAACGGAGCCCTCCGCTGCCCCCGAGAGACTGTGCCCGAGTTGGGCAAGTGCAAGCGCGAATTCCCGCAGTGAAAGATCCTGAAGCGCGGCCTGCGCGAGTGCGGTTAGGCGAAGATTGTAGGAATCCGAGAAGAAGGGAAGATTGATTGTTGGCGAGGCCAAGAATGAATTGATTTGTATCTGAAGGAATGCGGCGATCTGCTGCAACTGATCTGCGATGATCGGGATGAGGGAGACGAGGAGAAACACGATGAGGAAGAGCGCCACGAAATACTGCAAGAGGATGGCCACGCTCCGCGGGATGCCGATGCGTTTCATCGCTTTGATGCCGGGATCCAGGATCGCTGCGACGAAGAAACCGAGG
>CAIJNU010000078.1 GCA_903822115.1 uncultured Candidatus Peregrinibacteria bacterium | reverse complement strand
TGGCATCACGCCGAAGCGACGGCTGCGAAACCTTGGAGCAGCCGGAGCGGAGGCGCAGAGCCAGATGATGAGCTTCGGCGCGCCAGCGTTTTCTTTCTCTCTTTCTTTGTCGCGCCTGACAAAGAAAGAGAGGAGCCTTAGGCAGAAAAAGCGATATTTTTTTTCTCAATAAGAAGGATGATTACTTCACGATCACCTTCGCATCGAGGATCGTGAGACCCTTCTCCGTAATGAGCACGGGATTCAAATCGATCTCGGCGATCGCGGGACACTCGACGGCGAGGATGGAGGTGATGCAGATGAGTTCGGCGAGCGCGGCGATGTCGAGCGGGGGTCGTCCGCGCATACCCATGAGGATGCGGAAGCTGCGCAGACTCTGGAGCATCGGGTAGGCAACTTCCATCGAAACGGGTGCGAGACGGAAGGAGGCGTCGGCGAAGAGTTCGGTGTACACGCCTCCCAGCCCCGCCATCACCAGAGCCCCCACTCCCGGATCGCGCAACGTTCCGACGATGAACTCGTTGCCCGGTGGGAGGAATTGCTGGATCAGGATGCCGTCTCTCCGCGCTTTCGGTGCCTTGGCGGCAACGCTCTCCATGATGGCGTCGAATGCCTGTGACACTTCTTTCTCCGTTTGGAGGTCTACGCGCACACCGCCGACATCCGTCTTGTGGACGACATCGCTGGAGCTGATCTTCGCTACCACGGGGAAACCGATGTCTTTCGCGATGGTGATCGCTTCCTTTGCAGTTCGCGCCACGCGCCCGCGGGGAAGCGGGAGGGCGTAGAGTGCGAAGAGCTCTCCCGTACGCTTTTCGTCGAGGAGGCCGGGTCCGCTCTCTGTGAGAATCTGTCGTGCTTTCTCCGCTCGCTTTGCATTGAACGGCACTTCCTCATTCTCCTCGGGAGCGGCGGGTTGCGTCTTCAGGAAGGAGAGCATGCGCACAGCGATCTCCGGACAGGAAAAATTCGGGATGCCATGCTGATGGAGATCGTTGATCGCATCGCGCACTCCTTCTTTCCCCATGAATGTCGTGAGGATTGGGAAGAGAGGATGACGTCGCTTCACGTCGATGATCGTTTTTGCGATCTCTTCCGTCGGCGTCATTACCTGCGGTGTCACGATGACGAGCGCACCGTCGACATTCTCATCTTCTGCGGATATCTGGAGTGCCAGGTCGAATCGATCCTCAAGCGCGTCGCCCAATACATCCAGAGGATTGCGGACGCTTGCGGTGGCCGGCAGGAGGGATTTGAGCTTCTCCTCGTTCTTCGGCGTGAGCGAGGCCATCGTAAGTCCTTCCTTCTCTACCGCGTCGGTGGCGAGCACGCCGGGGCCGCCCGCGTTGGTGACTATGGCGATCGAAGGCGAGAGAAGAGGAGGTTGCAGAGAGAGCGTACGCAGAATATCGAGGAACTCCTCCGCGGATCGCGCGCGGCGAATTCCGCTCTGGCCGCAGATCGCTTGCACCGCGGCATCTGAGCCGGCGAGGGCGCCCGTGTGTGAGGAGGCGGCTTTCCTTCCTCGCTCCGTTGTGCCGGCCTTCAGGATGATGACAGGCTTCGTGCGATTGATGCGCCGTGCGAGCGCGAGGAAGCGGCGTCCGTCGCGGATGTTTTCCAGGTAGAGACCGATCACTTTCGTTTCGTTATCTTGTTCGCAAAGTTCCAGGAAGTCGCACTCGTCCATCGTCGTCTTGTTTCCCATGCTTACGAAGAGGGAGATCTTCAGTCCGATGCTCTTCGCGCGATCCGTGAATGCCTGACCGAGCGCGCCGGACTGACTGAGGAGCGCGACGGTGCCGGCCGGTGGGAGATGGCTGCCGAATGATGCGTTCATCCCGATGGAAGGACGCATGAGTCCGAGCGAATTGGGGCCGACAAGATTCATGCCGTACCGCTCCACGATTCTCTGTAGTTCGAGCTCGAGATCATTGCCTCCGCTCTCGCGGAATCCGGCACTGATGACGACGAGCGAGGGGATGCCTTTCTCCCCGCACTCCTGTGCAAGTGCACACACGGTTTGTGCGGGCGTGACGATGATGGCGAGGTCGACACTCTCCGGGATTTCCGTGACGGTCTTGTACGTGGTGTGTCCGAGGATGTCTCCGCCCTTGGGATTGACGGGAAAGACGCTCCCCTTGTACCCCTGTGTCAGGAGGTTGCGCAGAATCAAATGCCCGACTTTCTTCTCGTCATTCGAAGCGCCGATGACGGCGATGGATGTGGGATTGAGCAAGGACATCGCCCGTCATTCTAGGCGAGAGCTTGTTCTGTAGCCAAGGAATTACTCATAACGGAGAGCTTCGATCGGTCGCAGGCCCGCAGCTTTGAAGGCGGGGAGCATGCCGAAGAATATTCCGACGATCACCGAGAAGCCGAAGGCGAGGAAGACCGAAGAGACTGCGATGGTCGCGTCGAGGCTCGCGTAGGTCTTCAAGAGCCACGAACCGATCACGCTAATGAGGATCCCGATGAGCCCGCCGAGGACGCTCAAGACCGTCGACTCGATCAGAAATTGCAGAAGGATGTCGCGCTTCTTTGCTCCGATGGCTTTGCGGATGCCGATTTCCCGCGTTCGTTCCGTCACCGAGACGAGCATGATGTTCATGACGCCGATGCCTCCGACGATGAGCGAGATGGCCGCGATGCCGCCGAGCAGAAGCGTGAAGGTGTCCGTGACACTGTTAAGCGTCGAGACGGCGTCCGCTTGATTGAGGACTTGGAAGTCCGCATTCTTCGCGTCGGTGATCCTGTGCGTATTCATGAGCACTGCGGTGATGAGGTTTTGAGCGTAGACCATATCGGCCTGATTCTTCACGGAGACGCTGATCGACGTGAGCATGTTCTGACCCACGATACGTTGCTGCATCGTTGTGAGCGGGATGAGGATGATGTCATCGGCGTTGCCGAATCCCGATCCTCCCTTCGTCTGCAGAATGCCGATGATCGTGTAGACGTCGTTTCCGATATGAATGGCCTCTCCGACGGGAGCGGGGTTATTCGGGAAGAGATCGGTGACGACGGTGGAGCCGATGACTGCGACGCGATTCACATTGGTCACATCCTGTTGAGTGAAGAATGTACCGACGGCGAGCGGTGCATTGCGGACGGTCACGTACTCGGGGACGGTGCCGACCACGCTCGTATTCGTATTCTGATTTCCGTAGATGGCTTGTTGGCGGCTGCGGTACTCCGGTTCGATGCCGGTCAGAAGATCTCCTGCATATTGCTTTATGGCGGCGGTATCGGTGAGAGGGAGAGTGCTGGTAGTACTTCCCCCTCCACCACCTCCTCCCCCGAAGCGAACATTCGTCTGGCTCGCGCCCCCCGGTGAGATCGAGAGGAGGTTCGTGCCGAGGCTCTGAATGCGCGACGTCACGGATCGCTGCGCTCCCTGGCCGATCGCGACGAGGAGCACGACCGAAGCGACGCCGATGATGATCCCGAGCATCGTGAGCGCGGATCGCATCTTGTTGGAGCCGATCGCGCCGAGCGCATTGCGGATATTCTCGAGGATGTTCATCGGGAGGTTGAGGACGATGGATTGGAGGAAGTGTTGGAGGAGATGGAAGACGTAAGATGTGAGAGGGAAGAATTAACAGAACTAACATCTTTCGTCTTACGTCTTACGTTTTTCTCAGAGCCGGCAATAGTATGGAAGAGCGTCATGTTTTGGATTGAATGAGCCCGTCTTCGATGCGGATGGTGCGATGTGCGAAAGCGGCGACGCGCGGTTCGTGTGTGACCATGACGATCGTCTTCCCGATTCCGTTGAGCTTCGTGAAGATGTCCATCAGCTCATGCCCCGTTTGGGTATCGAGCGCTCCCGTCGGCTCGTCGGCGAGGATGATCGCGGGATCCGTGACGAGCGCGCGGGCGACGGCAACGCGTTGCTGCTGTCCTCCGGAGAGTTCGTTGGGATTGTGAGAAAGGCGCTCCGTCAGTCCGACGATGCGGAGAGCTTCCCTCGCTCTCACCTCCGATTCCTCTCGCGTTACGCGCTGGTAGAGGAGCGGTTGCATCACCTGGCGCAGCGCGTCCATGCGGGGAAGGAGATTGAATTGCTGGAAGACGAAGCCGATGCGCTTGCTGCGCACGTCCGCCTGCTGGTTCTCCGTGAGATTTGCGACTTCCCTATCTTCCAGGAGATACGACCCGCCTGAAGGAGTATCGAGGAGACCGATAATGTTCATGAGCGTGGACTTCCCCGATCCCGACGGTCCCATGATCGCCACGAATTCTCCCTGTTCGATGGTGAGCGTGATGCCCTTCAGCACGATGAGCTGATCTTTGCCGAGTGGATAGGCCTTCGTGATGTCGCGCAGATTGATCATGCAGGAGGGGAATTAGCCGCCGGTTCTCGTAGCTCCGCCTCCGCCAGTTCTCGTTCCACCTCCGCCTCCCGGAGGCCCACCGAACCCGCCTCCGCCTCCGAGCCTGAGGAGATTGAGTGCGCTGTTGCCTCCGCTACTGCTCGAAGCGGTACGCGGAATATTCACGGCCATGATCTTGTCACCATCGCTGAGGCCCGAGAGGATCTCGGTGTACTGGCCGTCGGTGAGGCCGGTCGTAACTTCCACGGATTCTCCGGTGGATTTCTGGACGGTGATGGAATTTCCCGTCGTCTTCAGCGAGAGGTTGGGAACGGCGAGCACATTCTCTTTCCTTCCCGTCTCGATCGAGACGGTGGAGGTCATGCCGGAGAGGATGTTGAGACCCTTCGGCGTGACGAGCTTGATCTGGACGTTGTACGAGACGACGCCCGACTGCGTGACAGGGATCGGATCGATGGAGTCGATCGAGCCTTGGAATTCCTGTCCCGGCACCGCGTCGAATGCGATGGTCGCGGCCATGCCCGTCTTCACGTGGACGACGTCCACTTGATCGAGCGGAATCGTGACGACGATGTAGTCGGGATTCTGGAGCACGACGTTCTCCGTATCGCCGGTGTCGAGAAGGTTGTCGCCGACTTTGTAATCGATGTGCGTGATGACGCCGTCGAACGGCGCGGTGAGTTGGTAGTCCTGGAGGGAGGTGCGCAGCTTATCTACCGCGGCTTGCTTCTGTGCCACGTCATTCTG
>CAIJNU010000077.1 GCA_903822115.1 uncultured Candidatus Peregrinibacteria bacterium | reverse complement strand
CTGACCTTCCAGCTCCCCAACTCCGGGCTCGTGGAGCGGCACGTCATCGTCCCGATCCCTCAGGGGGTCGTGGACGGCTCGGGGGCAGAGGGGGAGCGCGGGCCGGTGTACCTCAGGTACTACGTCGACGACGGGATGGCGAACGCTCCGGGAACGAACGAGGTCACGGAGGTTCGAGGGCGTGTTCCCGAGGCGCAGGCGTTGGAAGAAGTCGTTGTGTCGGCAAGCGATGCACGATGCGACTCAGAGATCGAGGAAGACACGCCGACGAGTCCGGAGACACCCATCGCGAGGCGCCCGTAGGTCGTGGGAGCATGCAGCAATTGCGGTCGGGCGATGGCACCCGACAAGATGCTTTGCAAGCACTGCGGGTGCTACACGACGACGGGGGCGGCCGGCGGAATCGTTTCGGAGGGCGGTATCGTCGACGCTTTCGATGTAAAAGCCGAGTCATCACCTAAAATCATTACTGGCGAATGGTGGGATGAAGCATGGGGCGGTAACAACCCTGGCTTCATGCCGACAGAGTGTGTTATCGTTACTGGGGCTCCAGGCATGGGCAAGTCCACGATGCTAATCCTTATTGGATTCGCATTCTGGAAGGTGACCGGCAAGAGTACCTACTACATCTCGACGGAGCAGACTAAAGAGGAATGGAAGACGTATCTCGATCGAATGAATCTCCCTATCGAACGAGGAACGTTCAAGGTTCTAAATGCGATGGGGGCCGGTTGTCAGATCGACGAGGAAGTCTTCAAGAAGGATCCGCCAGGACTTCTCATCCTCGACTCCGTAACGGCGGCGTGCGGTAAGGACCGCGCCGCTCAGGTCGTCGTCTGTGACAACTACAAGAAGAACTACAGCGCAAAGTACAAGTGCCCTAGCCTCATCATCTCACACATCAACAAAGAGGGCGACGTCGCGGGAGAAATGCAAATGCAACATAACGTAGATGGCATTTGCTCTCTATTCCCAAATGACAAAGAGCGTAGTAAGTTCGCTGGTCAGCCGGTCTTCGAATTCCACAAGCACCGTTTCGGTCCCTGTCATAAAGAGTACCAACTCATCATGGCGGAGAACGGGCTTCACTACGTTCCGCCGAAGCAAGCCGGCAAGATGAAGTCAGGTGGCGACGTGCTACTCGCTGAGATTCGAGGCGATGACCCGGAAAAGGAAGACAAGGATCCTTCTGATCCTTCTGATTCTTCTGATCGCAAGTCGTCCGAGCGTGTTGTTGAGGAGAACGACCTCGAAGAGAACAATCTCGAAGAAGAGGATCTCGACGACGAAGAAGGGGAGTTCGACGACGAAGAGGATGACGACGGTGACCTCGATGACGAGAATCTTCCTCCGGCGATGAAGGAGGAGCTGGCTAAGAAAGCGGCAGAGAGGGAAGAGGAGGAGAGGGAAGAGGAGCAGAAGAAAGCTGCCAAGAAGGCCTCCAAGAAAAAACCCGACTCGACGAAAAAGGACTCGATCGCGCGAGACATCCGCGCCGTCGTCCCTGCGAAAGTCCCGATGCCTGAGACTCGGGAGCCGCACAAGCCGACCGCCGCCGAGCGCGCGGCGGAGACGTACCGGCGGAAGTTTCAGACAGCGGAAGTGCGCATCGCCGAGCTGGAAGCAAAGCTTGCGAGCACGTCGAACGAAACGCTTGAGGTCGG
>CAIJNU010000076.1 GCA_903822115.1 uncultured Candidatus Peregrinibacteria bacterium | reverse complement strand
ATATTGCTCAAAAATACTTTGCGTTGGTAATCGATGCCTTACGGCGCACCGATCCTAAAGTTTACCCAGCAGCAAAACGAGCTCTTGGAATAAAATAAAAACGGCGAGATAGAATCTCACCGATGAAGATTGAGCTAGTAGTTCAATGGTCGTTTTCGTCGAGGGCGAATGGGGATGATTGCAGCGCCGACAATTGATAGTTCGAGCGTAACCGAATGTCCGACTTCTGCCGGAACGATCGTTACCTCGACCTGATCATGATGTACTGCAATCTCGGTAAGCGCTTGACCTGACTGACCTCCATCAACCCGCTGCTGGGTTTGTGCTTCAGTAAGTAGTTGGTGGAGTAGCGATGCACCCTGAACTTTGATGTTTTTCTTCAAAGAGCCTCACGTCCTTTCGAATAGCCCCTCCTTGGTCACAATCTTGAAACTGCGCCGGTAGCAATTCGAACTACCGCGACCCTACATGAAATACATGATTTTGTCAAGTCCGAAGGCCTTGCCGGAGGAGCGTCTTTTATGCTATCCTTAGCGTAAAGATAACCTTTCCCCAACCACGAAATTATGGCTAAAGACAACGAGAAATTGAGGGCGTCCGGCAAGGTCGGATCCGGCTCGGCCGGAAAATCCAGCGATTACGGTGCGGCGCAGATCACCGTCCTTGAAGGGCTTGAGGCAGTTCGTCGCCGGCCAGGAATGTATATTGGCAACACCGCTAGCGAGGGGTTACACCACTTGCTGTGGGAAGTCGTCGATAACTCCATCGACGAAGCTATGGCTGGTCGCTGTGACGAGATTACCATCAATCTAGATTCGAATCATCGCATTAGCGTTGAAGATAACGGCGCCGGTATTCCGGTTGAAATCCACCGTCAAACGAAGAAATCAACGCTCGAAACAGTGCTGACCATTTTGCATGCTGGTGGTAAATTTGGCGACGGTGGGTACAAAGTTTCTGGCGGTTTACATGGTGTTGGCGTCTCGGTCGTCAATGCGCTTTCGACATTTCTACGAGCTGAGGTGAAGCGTGAAGGGAAACTGTGGGTTCAGGAATACAAACGAGGAAAGCCTCTGGCTAAAGTCAAACCCATTGGTCCATCCCGCGGAACGGGAACAAAGATTATCTTTGAACCTGATGGGGAAATATTTTCGGTTCTCGAATACGATCTATCAATTATTCTTGACCATTTTCGACAGCAGGCTTATCTCACGAAGGGGGTGCGTATTGAGATTAATGATTCTCGAACAAGGCCACACACCTCCTACAGCTTTTACTTTGAAGGCGGTGTCGCCAGCTACGTCAAGCACTTGAATCACACCAAAGAGCCGAAACATGAAAACGTCTTTTATGTGGACAAGGAAGTTGGGAAGATTAACGTTGAAGCGGCACTGCAATACACCGATGATTATAAGGAAACGGTTTTCAGTTTTGCAAACAACATCTTTACGACAGAAGGTGGTATGCACCTCGTCGGTTTCCGTACCGCGCTGACCCGATCGATTAACAGTTACGCCCGTAAGCAAGGATTTCTGAAAGAAAAAGATGAAAACTTAACCGGTGACGATATTCGGGAAGGGTTAACCGGCATTGTCAGCATCAAATTGCCGGATCCGCAATTCGAAGGCCAAACGAAAGCGAAGCTCGGCAACGCCGATGTAAAACCAGTCGTAGACCAAGTTGTCGGCGAAGCATTTTCAACCTATCTTGAAGAACATCCGCGCGATGGTGAAGCGATTATCGGCAAAGCAGTATTGGCTGCTCGTGCTCGCGTAGCCGCCCGTGCCGCACGCGACTCAGTTTTACGTAAAGGCGCGCTCGATGGTTTCGCCTTACCGGGGAAACTTGCCGACTGTTCTTCGAAAGATCCGCTCCAATCAGAACTCTATATCGTTGAGGGAGACTCTGCTGGCGGCAGTGCGAAACAAGGACGCAATCGCGAATTCCAAGCCATTCTCCCGCTTCGCGGAAAAATTTTGAATGTCGAAAAAGCACGGCTCGATAAGATGTTGGCCAATAATGAAATCAAGTCGTTGATTATCGCCCTCGGCGTCGGCATCGGCGATTCATTCGATATTTCCGGTTTACGTTACCACCGTATCATCATCATGACCGATGCTGACGTTGACGGCGCGCACATACGACCGCTCCTCCTCACATTCGTCTATCGTCAAATGCCAGAATTAGTTGAGCGCGGACATATTTATATTGCACAACCTCCACTCTTTAAAGTTAAGCAAGGTAAACATGAACAATATCTCAAAGATGAACAAGAGCTTGATCAATATTTACTAGAGTCAGCCATTAAAGAAGCAACATT
>CAIJNU010000075.1 GCA_903822115.1 uncultured Candidatus Peregrinibacteria bacterium | reverse complement strand
CTTCGTACGCTTTGCGCGACGCCGCGATCAATTCGCGGGAAATCTCCTGCTGCTCGGATCCGTAGATGAGGCCGCGGGAGATGACGTCGGGATCCGACACGAGCCTCTTGGACTCCGTGTAGACCTTGAAGAGGACGACGATGACGCCGTTCTCGCTCATGACCTTGCGGTCGTCGAGAACACGCTGACCTTCGCCCGCCGCTCCCCGTCCGTCGATGATGACGTCGTGGAACGGAAGCTTGGTCTTGCTCTTGCGCGCGTCGCCCTTCTGATCGAACTCGAGAATCTCACCGTTCACGATCAAGTGAACTTGGTTCTCGGGATAGCCGATCGAGCGAACGATGTTCGCGTGCGCGGCGCGCATGTGCGGTTCGCCGTGCTCCGGGATCACGTGCTTTGCACGCACGAGGCGATGCATGAGGAGGAGGTCATTCTGGTACCCGTGCCCCGTGGTGTGGAGCGCGAGCTCCTGACTCGTCTTCACGATGGCGCCTTGGAGGTAGAGATTATTCACGACCTTTGCGACGGCGCGTTCGTTTCCGATGATCGGATTTGAGCTGAGCACCACCGTGTCGCCCCTCTTGATGGCGATGTGCCGGTGCGTGCCGAGACCGATGCGCGCGAGTCCCGCCATTTCCTCTCCTTGACTCCCCGTCGTGAGGATGAGGACTTCCTTGTCGGGAAGCCGATCCATCGACGGATTGACCTTGCGGATGAGGCCGCGGGGAATGCGGAGGTAACCGAGCTCCTGCGCGATTTCGAGGTTCGTCTCCATGCTCCGTCCGGAGATGAAGATCTTGCGGTTGTACTTGCGCGCATGCTCGACGATCTGCTGCAAACGGTTGATGAGCGAGCTGAAGGTCGAGATGATGATGCGGCCCGACGCGTCGCGGATGAGGCCGTGGAGCGTCTCGGAGATTTCCTTCTCGCTCTTGGCGTTACCCGGCTTGAGCGCGTTGGTCGAGTCCGCGATGATCGCAAGCACGCCCTTGTCTCCGATTTCGGAGAGGCGGGAGAAATCGGCGGGAGGTTCGTTCATCGGCGTGAGATCGAATTTGAAGTCGCCCGTGTGCACGATCGTTCCGTACGGCGTGTGGACCGCAATGGCGGCCGAGTCCGGGATCGAGTGCGTGACGCGGAGGAACTCCACTTCGACTTTGCCGAGGCGGATCTTCTCGCGAAATTTCACCGTGTGGAGCGGCACCTTGGCGGTGAGATGCTCCTCATCGAGACGTTTCTTGATGAATGCCGTCGTCAGGCGCGTGCCGTAGCACGGCGGGAAGTGCAGCGCGGGCAGCAAATGCTGCACGGCGCCGATGTGGTCGAGGTGAGCGTGCGTGAAGAGAACGGCTTTGATGCGATTCTCCTTTCCTCGAAGCGAAGAGATGTCGGGAATCAGGTAGTCGATCCCGAGCATGTCCTCGTCTGGAAATTGCAGTCCGAGGTCGATGATGTAGATGTCGCCGTCCACTTCGATGACGAAGCAGTTGCGGCCGATCTGATCGAATCCGCCGAGCGGGTAGAGGCGCAGCCCCACCTTACGATTTGTGTCCGGCGTGCTGGGAATCATCCTCTGTGGCTGCGGCGGTTGCCCTCTTGGAGGTTGTCCATTGTGGGGCTGTCCTGCGTGAGGAGGTCGGAAGCGACGATGTCGTCCTCTGTGTTGTCCCATCGGCCGTTGAAACGGTTTCGGGGACGGTGGAAGCGGTCCCGCCGGCTTTGGAGCTGGGGGACTCTGCGGGTTTTCTTGTCCGGTCATGTCTGTACATTGGTAAGAAATTGAAACTGTCACCAGTGTACTCTCCTCAGATGTACTTTGCAAGTGCGCCGATGTCATGTACCTTAGTTTTTGGCTTCAGATCAACGGATTTTTATCTGGATTTTTTGAAATTGGCTGGGATTTTCCGAGAAGTGGGGTGGGGAAACGATGCGCCGGCTGTCTTGACTCTCTAGGTGAGAAGGAGAGAATGCTCCTCCTCATGGTATCCCCCGAAACACGTCCGGCAGGATGGCAGATCCATATCCGCTCCGAAAAAGGAATCCCCGCGTCACTGCCATCCCAGCTCAGAGAGATCATCCAAGAGATGATCCCCGATTTTGCATCTTCTATTACTGTCCATGCTCCCAATTCGAATGGCAGTCTCTGCATCTCAGCCGCATCTCAAGTAGCGATTACTTCTGTCCGCACATTGCTGAGTGGAATTTCCTGGGAACATTTGAGTGAGATTGAACGATGCTGAATATCTCTCCTCCTCCCCCAATCCCTGATACAAATCTTTTCTTGCTCCTTGCCTATCCTCTACGGTAGCCTTTCCCACTGATGGACGTCACAGTCCAAACAGGGGTAACCAAAAGCGTGAGTGGCATGTCGCTCGTGTCCCTCTCGCTGACTTCGAAAGAGAAAGAAAGAGTGATCCTGTGCCTCCAAGTGGAGTCCAGCCCCAAGGATGCGAAGACGCTCGAGGAGGAGTGCACCGCCATCATCCAAAGCGCCTTGCTCGATACGCAGGGAGAATCTTGGACGCGCCTCGACGGAACGCTCAAAGAATTGAATGGACTCATGAAGGGATTGATGGCGGCGGAAGCCGTGAGCGACGTGCATGCGATCGTCGCGCTCATCGAAGGAACGAATCTTCACGTCTCCTCCGCGGGAAGAGGTGAGGCGTATCTCGTGCGCGGCGGCACGGCGAGCCAAATTACGGAATTCAGCCGCGGCAAGCCGCTTCCGGCGTTCATTCATATTTCTAGCGGAGCGCTCGAGCCCCAGGATTGCGTCGTCTTCTCCACGCAGAGATTGCTGCGCTCACTCACACCCGCTCAACTGAACCAAGTCACGAACCAGAGTGAAGATCCCGCCGAGGAGATCGTGCAGCGACTCAATGACGATCGCGAAGCGGCGGCGCTCGCCGTCCTGCAAGCAGGGGGCCCGCCCACGCTCGCATCCGCTCCGATCGCGAAGCCGGCTCTCGCGAGCAGGCGCTCGGGCGGAGGAAGGACGAAGCCTGGAGAGAATGTGTTCGTGAAGCGATCCAAGGAATACGCGAAGCTGCTCCTTCCGGTTGTTGTGGTAGCGGGCAAGAAAGGATGGCAGTGGGCTCGAAATTTGACGAAGTCCTCCAACCTCTTCGATCGATCACGAGAGAGAGTGACGGAGTTCTTCGCAGACCTGAAGCATCCCGTCCGCAAGCGCCGCTCGCACTTCATTATCCTCGCGGTGGCCGTCGCGCTGTTCCTCATCGTCTTCGCCGTGGTGAAACTCACGACGTTGGGCCAGCGCAGTAAGACGAAGGCCGAGCTCGGTGCACTCATCCAGCAGGTCACGACGGAACTGCACACGGCGGATAACCGAAAACTCGCGGGCGATACGGATGCGGCCAACGCCATCCTCGAACGCGCGGACGCGGAGGCGAAACAGGTCGTGGACAACGAGAGCGGCTACTTCCGGGTGGAGGCGCTCAACCTCCTCGACAGCATTCGCAGCAAGCACGAGGAGATCAACAACATCTACCGCGTCAATCCCCGCGTCGTCGTGAACCTCGCTTCCAAGACATCTTCCGTCTCCGCACAGGGCTTCCTCGGAATCGCGGACGGCGAATTCATCGCGTACGACCGCCAGAATACGTATCACATCCTCCTCAACAGCGTTGATGATCCGCGCAGCCTCGTCACCGACGGATTCATCATCGACGGAACGAATTTTCCGCGCTACAAATCCCAAGTCTTCCTCACGACCGGCAACAGCGTCGTCGAGTTGCAAGGCAGCCAACCCGTGACAATGAAAACCGAAGATCCGGCGGGATGGGTGACAGGGAAGGACATCGAGAGTTATCTCCGCTACCTCTACGTCCTCACGGCGGACAACAAGATCGACAAGTATGAACGCCTGACAAACCGCTACAGCTCCGCCGTTCAGTACAACATCACCGGCGACCTCACGGGCGCGCTCGACATGACGATCGACTCCAATATCTTCGTACTCAAGAGCGACGGAACGATCGTGCGGCTCTTCCGCGGCGAGTCGAAGCCCTTCTCGGTCAGCCATGCGCCCAAAGATGCCCTCACCGGCACCACGAAGATCTTCAAGGTTCCCGATCACAACATCTACCTCCTCGATCCTTCGCACAGCCGCGTCGTCGTCATTTCCGACGGAGGATCGACGGGCGATGCGACCTACCTGAAGCAGTACGTGCTCGAGGGCGATCAACTCGGCAAACTTCAAGATCTCTACGTCGACAGCGACGAGAGCCACGTGTATGTCTCAGATGAAAAGAGGTTGTATGTGGTGGATCTGGTGAAGTGAGGGAAAGACGCAAGATGTGAGATATAAGACGTAAGACTTAAGATGTGAGCGCCGTTTTCAATCCTCACTTATTTCTTACGTCTAACATCTTACGTCTTTTATACCTTCCCCCTATCATTCTCTCGTGCCCCCAACCATCCTCCTCTTCGGCACGTTCGACCACTTCCATCCCGGTCACGACTTCGTGATTCGCGAGGCTCTCAAGCGAGGGAACGTCACGGTCGTGGTGGCGAGGGATGCGAACGTGGAGAAAATCAAAGGACGATTGCCGGATCTGGGAGAAGAGGAACGGCGCGCGACCATCGAGCATCTCTTCCCCTCCGTGCATGTCATCCTCGGAGACGCGGACGATTTCCTCGCGCCCGTGCGAGCCATCCGCCCCTCACGCATTCTCCTCGGCTACGATCAACGGCTTCCCCCCGGCATCACGGAGGAAACCTTTGCGTCCTTGGGCATTGCCGTGGAGCGGCTGGCGGCCTTTGAACCCGACAAACACAAGAGCAGCCTGAGGCGCGACGCATAAGAAGGAGGTGGAAATATCCGGCAAAATCTGCTACAATGTCATGAAACAAACATGAACTTCCGAAAGATCCCCCTCGTCCGGCAGGTTCTCGGTGCGCTCGGCGGCGCCGCAATCGCGCTGCTCCTCTACGAAGGGTACACGCTCGTTTCTCCTCCGCTCCAAGCCATGCTCTTCAAGGGGAACGCTTCGAGCGACGCCGCACAGTTCACGGATGAAGCGCGTAACGATCGTCTCGATCGAATCGCTCAGGTAGCGAGGGATAATCTGGCGCAGCTGCAGGCGAATTGAAGAGAGCCGTCTCTTGTGATGGTCACCGGACATCGGTAGCATTTTTTGTATTCCTTCCCACCCCCCTGCCATGGCAGCAACGCCCCTTGGTTCCATCGTCTCCCAAAGCTGGAAATTTTTCATGAAACGTCTCAGTGTCATTCTCGCCGCCGCCATCGTGGTGGGCATCATCGTCACGATTGTTCAAGTGGTCTCCGCGGGCAATGCCGCACCCATCGCACAGAGAGCTATCAACTCTGCCGGCCTCGACATGGCGCGCATCCAAGAGCTCCAGCAGCGCGTGCAGCAGGGGGACACGACCGCGCTCCAGGAACTGCAGAAGGAAACTGAGCAAGCCGCACAGAACATGCCTCAAAATCCCCGCGAGGCTGCACGAACATTCCTCCCGTCCTTCCTGCATTTGGGCGCCATCTTCGTCGTCATGGGCGTCATCGTCGGTCTCCTCTCCCTCGCACTCAACGCGTTCATCTTCCTCATCACTCTTGAGGACAAATCGGGAAGCGCCACCATGAAGCGCGTTGCCACTGTGTACCTGCCGCTCCTCGGCGTCAGCATTGTCGCAGGCATCGCCAGCCTCGTCTGGCTGCCGATCCCCCTCATCAATCTCATCCTCACGATCATCATCGGACCGCGCCTCCTTCTCGCTCCCGTCCTTCTCGTTTCGGAGAAGAAGAGAATCATCGAGAGTGTGAAACTCAGCTGGAATCGCTCGGCGGGATACTGGGGGAAGATCGTCGGCAACGCACTCGTCGTGGGCATCGTCATTATGATCGTAGAGATGATCCTCGCGGTCGTTCTCGGAAAGCTCGGCGTTCTCATCCTCCCGACCGTCAATATGATCTGCGGCGCGTTCATGGTCGTCTTCGGCACCAAGCTCGCTCTGACGATCCTTGAGAACCCGAAGAAAGCCTGACTCTGAAATTTCCACACGCCACCCCGAACCGAAAACGGGTGGCGTGTTTTATGATTCCGAGAAATAACTGCCAATGTTAACAAGCGTGATGGTTCGTGGCTCGCTCTCTTCTGCTGATCCTAACCGTGTCAGCCTGAGGTGCTTTTTGCATAGCAAAAATCCACGAAGGCGAAAGCGCGAGCACCTCACCATGACACGCATGCCAGATCTAGATATTGAATGAATATTTAAAGAAAGGGGACTTTCTAGCTGATAACAGCGAAGCCCCCGATGGAGCCAACACCTCGGCCCCAATAGGGGTTCCCGCTGTCTTTCTCCACACTCTCAAAGAGTACGGGGAAAGACAGGGGAAAAAGATGTCAGCTGAAGTATTCTATCCGAAGATAACCATCTGTCAACTATCAATGACATGGATCCCAGGGGCTTCTCCTTTGCCTTTCGCGCCAAATTGCCCATACTGACGCCATGAAGATGGTAGCCCAAAATCGTCGGGCACGGTTCGACTTCGAGATCACGGAAACACTCGAAGCGGGCGTGATGCTGACGGGGCAAGAGGTGAAATCCTGTCGCATGGGTCAGGTGAATCTCGCCGGCGCCTACGTCTCTTTCCTTGGCGGTAAACCCATCCTGAAGAGCGTGAAGATCGCTCCGTACAAATTCGCAACCGTCAGTGATTACGATCCCGAGCGCGACCGTCCCCTCCTCCTCAATACGCGCGAATCGCAGAAACTCGCTTCGGTGGCATCGGAGAAAGGCATGAGCATCCTGCCGCTCGAAGTGCACGCCGGCCGCTTCATCAAAGTGCTGCTCGGCATCGGACGGGGGCGTAAGAAGCTCGACAAGCGGCACAAGATCAAGGAGAGGGAGATGGGGAGAAAGATCCGGGAAGGAGGTGAGTATTGAGTATTAAGTATTGAGTATTTAGTATCCAGAGAGAATTACTTTCCTCCATACTCAATACTGAATACTACATACTCTTCCTATGTCCCTCCTCCCCCCGCAAATCCTCAACGTCATCGAGGAATTCCAGAAGCTCCCGGGCATCGGACCAAAGTCCGCGGAGCGGCTGACCTTCTACCTCTTGCGCAGTCAGAAAGCTTCTCCGGAATCGCTCGGAGACGCGCTGCAAAATCTTCGAAACGAACTGAAGTACTGCAAGGTGTGTCAGATGGTGACGCTCTCTGAAACCTGCCAGATCTGCGCCGACTCTGCACGCGACGCCGCGACGATCCTCGTCGTGGAAGATCCGCTCGAAGTCGTCGCATTCGAGAAGACGTCCTACCGCGGCGCTTACCACGTGCTCCACGGCGTGCTCTCGCCGATCGACGGGATGGGGCCGGAGCAATTGCGGCTCCGTGAACTCATTGAGCGCGTGAATGCGGGGGACATCAAGGAAGTCATCATCGCGACGAATCCCGATGTGGAGGGAGACGCCACCGCCTCGTACATCCGTTCACAAATCGCGGAAAAAACGCACGTCACCCGCCTCGCGCACGGACTGCCGATGGGGGCGGACATCGAATTTGCCGACCAGGTGACGCTCCGCGAAGCTCTCGAGGGAAGACGAAATCTCTAAGTTAATGAGCCAATGCTCCCTTTCGCCTCCCACCCCTTCTCCCTATAATCCCAAGGCTCTCATGAACCGACGCCTCTTTCTCTCCGCCGCCACCCTCGCCCTGCTCGCAGCCGCACCGGGCGCAGCCGCGCAGTGTCCGCTGTGCGCGCTTGCCGCCGGAGCCGGCATCGGAATCGCCAAGAAGTTTGGCATCGATGACCTCGTGACGGGCTTGTGGGTCGGCGGACTGACGGTCGCATTCATCATCTGGACGATCAACTGGCTGAAGAAGCGCAAGATCCACTTCAAGGGCCGCGACCTCCTCACGACCGTGCTCTGGTATGCGATGATGATATGGCCGCTCCAGTGGATGGGGTTCATCGGTCATCCGCTCAATACGATCTTCGGTTACGACCGCCTCCTCGTCGGCATCATCTTCGGTTCCATCGCCTACTACGTCGCACACGATCGATACCAAGCACTCAAGAAGCGCAACGGCGGCCACGCGTGGTTCCCGCTGCAGAAAGTCCTGTGGCCCGTCGGCTCGCTCTTCCTCCTCAGCATCGTCTTCTACTTCATCGCAAAGCGTTTCCCCCCCTTCTGATATGGCGCAGGACTCAGACATCTCCATGGACAAGCTCAACGCGTTCATCGATCGCGTCGATTCCATGAAGAAGCAGGAGAAGATGGATCTCTCCTCGGATCAGGATCTCTCCATCGCGATCATGAACCTCGTCTCAATCGAGGAGCATTTCTTCTTCACGGGCGCGAAGACGGGCAAGCCCGAGTACTACGATCTCATCCACGACGTCCGCGAGATGCGCAAAGTCCTCCTCAAGAAAATCATCAAGGAGTACGAGGGCGAAGTGTGGTGTATCAGTAAGCACCTCCTCGCCGCTTCGATGCGCCTGATGGAAGTGGGGACGAAAGCACTCTCGGCCGGGAAAAAGGAGGAAGCGCGCGACCTCTTCGAAAAGGCCTACCAGCTCTACTCGCTCTTCTGGGGACTCAACATGAAGCTCATTCCGGTGGAAGGAATTCGGAAGATCGACGAGGAGGCGCTCGACAACCGCGACAAGGAGAAGACCGGCTTCATGGGCAAGCTCGGCGTGCTCGTGAAGAAGGCGATCGATTGTTGCTGGGAGTGAGCGTTGCCTCAGTGACGGAATCCCCTCACCCCCGTCACAACCATCGCCATGCCGAGTTCATTCGCTTTTTTGAAGACATCCGCGTCCCGAATGGATCCCCCCGGCTGCACGATGGCTACAATGCCGTGCTTCGCCGCCTCCTCCACGGAATCTGGGAACGGGAAGAATGCATCCGAAGCCATCACGGCCCCCTTCGCCTTGTCGCCCGCGCGCTTCGCCGCGATCCACGTCGCATCGACCCTGCTCGTCTGCCCGGAACCGATGCCGACCGTCACGCAATCCTTCGCGAACACGATAGCGTTCGATTTCGCGTGCTTCACCGCGCGCCACGCGAAGAGGAGATCCTTCACTTGAGCGGGCGTCGGCTGCTTGTCCGTCACCGATTTCAGATCCGACTCGTTCAGCACGCGATTGTCATGATCCTGCACGAGCAGCCCCCCCATCACCGATCGATAGAGAATTTGATCGCGAACCTTATCGCCATCGTGCTGAATGATGACACGGAGATTTGGCTTCTGCTTGATCAATTCCAGCGCCTTCTCCTCGTAGCTGGGAGCGACGATCACCTCGACGAAGATCTTCTGATCGAGAATTTTCTGGACGATTCCCGCCGTGCAAGGACGGTTGAGCGCGATGACCACGCCGAAGGCGGAGAGGCGGTCGGCGTCGTACGCGCGCTGAAATGCCTCATCGATATCGGCATATGACGCGATCCCCGAGGGTGTCGCGTGCTTCACGAGTACCGCAGTCGGCTCTTCGAATTCATGCACGGCTTCCCATGCGCCATTCGCATCAAGGATGTTGAGGTAGGAGAGGGGCTTGCCCTGAAGCAGCGTCCCCCACGACGCGTCGGGTCGATCGGATGCTCCATCCTCGTAGTGCGAATAATACTTGCCCCACTGATGCGGGTTCTCGCCATAGCGCAACGTCTGCCCTCCCGTCAGCATCATGCCGCGATACCTTCCCCCGGACAGATACTCGGCGATCATCGCATCGTAGGCGGATGTGTGGAGAAAAACTTTCGCAGCAAGTTCTCGACGAAGCACCGGCGTCGTGTCGCCCTTCGAAATCTCCGCAAGGACGCGATCGTAATCAGAAGCATCGCACACCACCGTGACCGACTCGTGATTCTTCGCAGCGGCGCGAAGCAGTGTCGGTCCCCCGATATCGATCTGCTCGATCATCTCCTCATCCGGCTTCTTCGCTTCGAGCGCCTGCTTGAACGGATAGAGATTCACGACGATGAGATCGATCGGCGCGATCCCAAGGTCCTTCGCCGATTTCACATCTTCCTTTTCCCCACGACGAAAGAGAATCCCTCCGGCGATGGCCGGATGCAGCGTCT
>CAIJNU010000074.1 GCA_903822115.1 uncultured Candidatus Peregrinibacteria bacterium | reverse complement strand
TGGTGGACCACGGCGTTCGCGAACGCCGTGGTGGAGCTGAGGGGACTTGAACCCCTGACCTTCTGCATGCCATGCAGACGCTCTAGCCAGCTGAGCTACAGCCCCACGATGTAAAAAAATCCAATCCTACGAATTGCCGAAGGCAAGCTCTGCTTGCCTGAGGCACTCCTTGAAGGGAAAGAGAGTCCGCGAGAGGAAACCGTCAAGGTTTCCTTTCGCGCTTAATGGTGCGCCCGGCAGGATTTGAACCTACGACTTCCAGATCCGCAATCTGGCGTTCTATCCAGGCTGAACTACGGGCGCACGGGTGAAAGAGCAAAGAAAAAATACGCGGCGTTCGCTGGAGAAAGACTAGCATTAGAAATGGGATGAGGACAATGACTATTCTCTGCCGCTTTTGATGTTTTGCGCCCCTCCCCTTTTCCTGCCACCTTCCCTATACTGACGCCATGAAAGTCACCCTCCTCCTCGGCTCGAAATCCGATATCGACTTCGCACAGAAAATCGTCGCCGTTCTCAATGAACATTCCGTCCCGTCCCAGATCATGGTTGCCTCGGCGCACAAGGTGCCGGAGAAAGTCATCGAGGCCATCGAACAATTGAACGCGGATCCCCAACCACAGGTCGTCATCACCGTGGTCGGCATGAGCAACGGGCTCGGCGGAGTCGTGGCCGGGAGTTGCATCCATCCCGTCATCACCTGTCCCCCGCTACAGACGCTCGAGGAGTATCAGGTCGATCTCCATTCGAGTCTGCGCATGCCATCGGATGTCCCCGTCATGACGGTCCTCAATCCCAAGAACGCGGCGCTCGCCGCGGTGCGGATCCTGGCGGAAAGCGATGAAATGCTCAAAGGGATGCTGAAAACGCGGATTGCAAGGATTAAAGCGGAGTACTAGTCTGCTTTACATGGAAGGAGACGAGCCTCTCGATCGAGCAGAGCATTTCGCCTTGCAGGAACTTGCTCCCGCTCTGGATGCCCTTGGGTCTGCCGAGGGAAATACTGAGGAGGAGGAAGATGCCCGTGTGAACATCCGCAGAACAGCACTCCAGAAGATCAATGAATTCCGCGAGATCTTCGTTTCATTGCATGGAAAACCGATTCCGGAAAGGGTACAAGACACGTACGACAGTCTACGGAGTTACATGCGATACCTGTTTGACCAACTCTGTCAGGATCCACCATTGCCTGTCTGCCCGGAGCACGCAACAGCAGTATCCCCCCTCATGCGAGAATTCTTTTCGGGAGTCCGCCAAGGTTAATTTTGCGTCAGACCTGCTACCATGCTCGCCATGGCTACGATCACGCTGGAATCCCTCCGCGAGAAATTGAAGGAGTGGAAAGGATGCGAACTGCATAAGACGGCGAACCCCGTCCTTGGAGAGGGCAATCCGCAGGCGACGGTCATGTTCATCGGCGAGGCGCCGGGGCAGAAAGAAGATGAATTGGGTCGCCCGTTCGTGGGAGCGGCGGGGCAATTTCTCGACGAGCTCCTCACCTCCATCGGTCTCAAGCGCGCGGACGTCTACATCTCTAACGTCGTGAAGTACCGCCCCCCCGAAAATCGCGATCCCCTACCGGAGGAAAAGGAACAATGCATGCCGTGGCTCATGCTCGAGATCGCCCTCATCAAGCCGCGCGTGATCGTGCCGCTCGGGAAGCACGCACTCGGAAATTTCTTCACGAAGTTGAGCATCTCCTCCGTGCACGGCCAACCGCAAAAGCTCACGGACTCCCTCACGATCTTCCCGATCTTCCATCCTGCCGCAGCCCTCCACAATGGCGGACTGCGCCAGACGCTCTACGATGATTTCTCGGCGCTGAAGAAATTCCTCGACGAGAACGGAATCCCGACCTCTTGATCGACGCATGTCCTCCCTCCTCTTCGGCATCGGCCTCTCCGCACTCCTCTCCGTCACATCACTCGTGGTCGTGCTCTTCCGCGTCAGTCCCCTCACCGCGCCGGAGCAAGCGCTCCCCGCCTTCTTCGCGTCGCTCCTCCTCGCCGTGAGCTCCGTCTCCGCCATCGCCCTCTTCTATCTCTGGCGCCTCCTGCCCGCCCAAACGTGGGACACAGGAAAAATCCTCTCGATTTCCGTTCGGCAGGGAATCTTCATCGGCTTGGCGACAACCATCACGGTGCTCTTCTTCCTCCTCGGCTTGTTGACGTGGTGGGTCGCGCTTTTGATCTTCGCGGTCTTCGTCCTCATAGAACTCGCCATCCATTCCTAGAGTGGCGGGACATTCTGGAGAACGGTATGCTTTCCCCATGACTGCAGCGGCCTCCCTCTCCGACATCACAGCACGTATCCAAAAGGCCACGACTTTGGCTGAGCTGGACGTCCTCGAACAGGAACTCTTCGGGAGGAAGCAGGGACTGCTGACCGTCGCCATGAAGGAGCTTGGGAGCGCGACGCCCGAGGAGCGGATCGCAAAGGGCAAGGAACTCAACGCGCTCAAGCAGGAATGCACTTCGCTCCTCGCGAGCCGAAGGCAGGAGCTCTCCCTCTCGATGCTCGGATCGTTCGGCGAGACCGATCGTCTCGATGTGACATTGGATTTGCCCGCGCGGCAGCGAGGCCATCTCCACCTCATTCCCGAATTCATTCGAAGCGTGGAAGATGTGTTCGGGAGGATGGGGTTCGACGTGGCGGAGGGGCCGGAGATCGAGGATGAGGCGCGGCAATTCGACCTGCTGAATTTCCCGAAGGATCATGCGGCGCGCGATGCGCAGGATATCTTCTACGTCGACGTCGACTCCCCTCCCGACAATCGTTTCCTCCTGCGCGGGCACACGTCGCCGGTGCAGATCCGCTACATGCAGACGCACAAGCCGCCCCTGCGCATCATCTGCCCGGGGAAGGTGTACCGGAAGGATGCCGACGCCACGCACTCCCCCATGTTCCACCAGTTCGAGGGATTGATGATCGACAAGGATACGTCGCTTGCGAACATGAAGGCCGTGATGATCACCGCGATCCGCGAGCTCATCTCGCCCAACGCCGAATTCCGCTTCCGCACGGGCTTCTTCCCGTTCGTCGAGCCCGGCCTCGAAGTGGACATGCGCTGGCAGGGGGCGGAGAGCGAGAGCCGTGAGGGGAAGTGGATGGAGATCGCGGGGTGCGGCATGGTGCATCCGAGCGTCCTGAAAAATTGCGACATCGATCCGAAGAAATTCCAGGGATTCGCCTTCGGCTTCGGCGTCGAGCGCATGATCATGATCAAACATCAGATCCCGGATCTTCGTTCCTTCTACGAAGGCGATCTGCGGTTCCTCAAACAGTTCTGATCGAGAGTGGGGAGCTATTCGACTATATAACATTAATATAGTATAATATAATTAGTGAGCGATGATATTCATCATCAGAAAGATATTCTTCAAATTTCCCCTGCTAAAGAGAAGGACATTTGGGAGCATTTCATCGGACTCTACATCGATCGATTCATCAAAGATGATAACACTATAGACATTGATGGGCTGAGAGAATGTCTCAAGACAAAACTCGGTCCGCTCTTTGTTCAAAATGCTGACCAGTTCGAATCCGTTCTTCAAACTCTCAATGATATTGTCGATGCAACAAGGGCAAAGTTAATCGCTCTGGTGTGTGAACCACTTCAAGACCTACGGGGAAAAAACTATCCAGATTATCCGACTTTTGAATCAAGTCTTCGTGTTCTCAATCAAAAACAGAATGGATTTACGCCACTCATGCAAAATCGAATGGTCTCCTATCAAATCGATGGAGCATACGTATACTTTCACATTCAACCTTCGTACTCAGTAGCGGATAAAAGTGGAACGCTTGAAGAAGCCATGCGTGCGCTTGCAAGGAAATTATCGACGGACGATTTAAAGGGTATTAAAACTGTTGCTATCGATTCTTGGATGGTCGTTGATCGCCCACAAAGATGGGAAGAACTTGGTTTTACCGTCAGTAAAGATCGCACCAACTTCGCCTATGCGTCGGCGGAGAAGTTTCAACAGCATTGGTTACACTAGACTGAAAAATTATCCACGCTTTCGTAATTCATAATTATTCTCGAAAAAATCAGATCTGCTTCCCCCACTCCGCGGGCTCTTCGATGAATTTTTCGACCATCCTCGCCTCTTCTTCGGTAATTCTCCCCTGAGTCAGTGCCACTTTGAGGAGAACTGAAATGGATGAAAGAGGATGAAGTGCGACTTTCTGCATTTGCGCGCTGTCCAGAGATGCGAGGAATTCGTACGTGAAGATGGAGACGATGTCCGAGACCGTTCCTCTCCCCTCCTCTCTCAGCGCACTCACCGTCGAGACGCTGCTGCCGCCCGTGGAGATGAGATCCTCGATGACGACAATGTGCTTCTCCGGTTTCAGGTCTCCTTCGATGCGCTTCTTCGCTCCGTGATCCTTCGCCTGCGCGCGCACGTATACGAACGGAAGCTTAAGGCGATCGGCGACGAGTGCCGCCCAGCCAATGGCCGCCGTAGCGGTCCCGGCAACGGCATCCGGCTCCACGTGAAGAGTGCGCACGCGCGACGCGAGCGCGTTCACGATGTAGTCGCGAGCATCCGGATGACTGTAAATCATTCTATTATCGCAGTAGATCGGCGACTTGATGCCGCTCACCCACGTGAAAGGTTGGCTCGGCGAAAGTTTCACGGCACCGATCGAGAGGAGAAATTCTGCGATACGTTCACCATGGGGCATGTGAGAATGGTAGCAGAGGGGGGTGCGGAGGCAAGGTGGTGACGGTGATTGAGAAGAGAATCTTTGGAAACTCAAGAGACCAAGGAAAGCGTAATATTGACTTCCATCCGCTCCATCGTACAATCCTCTCAGAGATGCATCGCTCCACCGTCATCAGCAGCAGCATTATTATCCCGCGCCCGGCGTGAGGAAGTAGTTGCTGATCTCTACTCTCCCGCGCCGAAGCGGGATTTTTATTATTTTCTTAAATCATCATGAATACTTCTCATCCTTTTCCATCGGCAAAAGACATACGAGCGACTCGCGAATCTTTCCCCGCCGACCTCGTCCGCACAACGCCTCTCCAACCCCACAATAGACTTTCGCATTTGCATAATGTGAACACCCTTCTCAAGCGTGAAGATTTGCAAGGCATACGTTCGTACAAGATTCGGGGTGCGCTTGCAAAAGTGCTGTCACTCTCGGATGAAGAGCGACGTCGGGGACTCGCAGGAGCAAGTGCGGGAAATAACGCACAGGGGATTGCGGCTGCTGGAGCATTTATGGAAACCAATGGAACAATATTCATGCCGCGCATAACGCCGACTCAGAAAATTGAAGCGACGCGAAACCACGGGGGTCAATGGATGAATATTCGACTAGAAGGAGATACGTTCGATGAGACAGCACGACTCACCCATCAATTTTGCGAAGAAACGGGAGCAACATTGATTCATCCCTTCGACGATCTCAAAGTCATCGAAGGTCAAGGAACCGTGTCTCTCGAGATCTCCAACCAGATGCGCGAAATGCGCAGACGTCTTGGAGCTGTTATCACCGCTGTGGGGGGCGGCGGCTTGCTCGCGGGCACGATTCTCACCATGCGTGAAACAAATCCAGATGCATTAATCATCGGCGTGGAACCGGAGGGGGCCGACTGTATGGCGCAATCCATAGCGGCGGGGCATCCGTTTACGCTCCCGCATATTGATACGTTTGTGGACGGAGCAGCGGTTGCTCGACCGGGAGATCTGACATTTGAAATCGTTTCACAGGCAATCGCGGAAGGGAGGGTGCGACTGCTGAAGATTTCAAAAAACCAGCTCTGCGCAACCATGGCGGATATGCTGCAGATCGACGGCATCATCGCGGAGCCTGCCGGCGCGCTCTCGGTTGCCGCATTGGAACAGGTTGTCCCATGGACAGATGACGATGTTGTCAGTGTGATCTCCGGGGGAAATTTCGATATGCGCCGCATGCCGAAAATCCTCCAGCATGCCGATCTCTATCGACGCACCAAAGTATTCGTATCGATCATTCTTCCCGATCGTCCGAGAGCTCTGGCAGAATTGCTCCAGCATCTTGATCCAGCGCTTGAAGATCTGAATATTTGCTACATGAACTATGATGACGAACCTTCTGTCGGAAACGAATTCCCGCTGACTGTGGGTTTTGAATCAAAACACGGCAAGGCAGAGGAAATTCAAGCACTAGTCGCTGCGTTGGACGCTCACAACTATTCCTATCGAGAACTGAGTGAGAAGCCCGCATAGCAATGAGGGGGTATGATGCTGTTGTGTTCATCGATTCCAAGCTCGAACACCGGCTTCGCGCCCTCGTCACCGCGTTTCTCGAGGAAAATGCGAAACTCAACCTCTCCGCATTCCGCACGGAAGAGATGTGCTGGAATGGAAATGTCCTCGACTCACTCGCATTTCTCGAGATCAAAAACAAGCTCCCCGAAATCAAATCCCTCCTCGACCTCGGCACGGGAGGGGGCTTTCCGCTCTTACCACTTGCGATCGCACTGCCGGATGTATCGTGCACGGGGCTCGATTCGGTGCAGAAGAAAATCTCCGCGGTCGAGAGGATCGCGCAGAAGCTCGATTTGCGAAACATCCGGTTCCTCATGGGCCGTGCGGAAGAGCTCGGCCGCTCCCCCGAACATCGCGAGCACTATGATGTCGTGACGGTTCGGGGCGTCGCGGAGCTTCCCATTCTGCTGGAATATGCGTCGGCGTTCGTGAAAGTAAAAGGCAGAATCGTTGTTTGGAAGAGTATGACGATCGACAAAGAACTCCAGGAGTCGCTCCTCGCTCGCGCAGAACTCTCGTGTCACCTCATCGCGCAACACCCGTACGAACTTTCCGAGGGGTTCGGCAAGCGACAGCTCCTGATCTTCGAAAAGACTTCTCCCCTCCTCCCGAAATTTCCCCGCGCCGTCGGCGTACCGAAGAAGCAACCTCTGAAGTAATTTTTTGTTCTACACTTTCCTCATGCCTAAGCCCTATATCCCAAATGATAAGTGGAGTCAGAAGGCGGCCCAAGAAGGCTTTAGAGCGCGATCGGTCTATAAGCTCATCGAGCTCGACTTGCGACTGCACCTCCTGCGTCCGGGCATGACTGTCCTCGATCTGGGAGCAGCTCCGGGGAGCTGGTTGCAGTACACATCGAAGCGCATTGGGCCAACGGGCAGAGCGATCGGCGTGGATCTGACGGCCATCGAGAGCATCGCTCCAAACGTGACACTCGCACAGCTCGACGTGACGAATGACGAGGCACTGACTTCCCTCCTCGCCTCGCAACACATCGATGCCATCGATCTCATGCTTTCGGATATCGCCCCTTCCACGAGCGGCGTGAAAGACGTCGACCAGTGGCGATCGGTGGAACTCGCTCAGAGCGTCATTGCCGTCGCTTCCCGACTTCTCAAACCGCAGGGATTCTGCGTCGTGAAAGTCTTCCGCGGAGCCGATTTCGACGAATTCCTCCGTGGCATCAAGGCACAGGGCATATGGAACGATCCGCGCGTGATGCAGGTACAAGCGAGCCGCGATCGAAGCAGAGAGGTGTATGTCGCGATGAAGAGGAAATAGTCACGTATTTCGTATCACGTATACCGTATTACGTATGATCATTGCGTATTCCGGATCAGAAGACTAAGAATGCGGAATACGAAATACGTCATACTTGATACATCCATCCACTTCAATTTTCTCCGACTGGCAACCGGCGCGCTATACTTTCCCCATGATCGTCTTCAAGAATGTCACGAAGAAGTACGGCGGACGGGAAGTGCTTTCGGCCGTTTCGTTTCGAATCGAACCACGGCAGTTCGTTTGTGTCACGGGACCGAGCGGCGCGGGGAAATCGACGATCATTCGCCTGCTCATCGGCGCCGAATCCACGACCAGTGGCGCCGTGGAAGTGGATGGAGCGAATCTGAGATCCGTACCCCCCGCAGCGATGCAGCTCTATCGCAGAAGAGTCGGCGTCATGTTCCAAGACGACAAACTACTCGAGAACCGAACCGTGTGGGAGAACATCGCCTATCCGCTCGAAGTGTGCGGTACGAGCACCGCCCTCATCCGCAAGCGCGTCCCGCTGATCTTAAAGCGCATGGATCTGACGGCCCGGGCTCATGCCCTCCCGCGCGAACTCTCCGGCGGGGAACGTGCGCGTACGGCGCTCGCTCGTGCCATCGTGCATCACCCGGCGATCCTCCTTGCCGATGAGCCAACCGGCAATGTCGATCCCAAGCAATCCATGGCCGTGCTCGAACTGCTGCGCGATATCAACCGCTCCGGCACGACCGTCATCCTCGCCACTCACGACACGGTGCTCGTGGACATCCTTCATACGCGCGTCATCCGTCTCGACTCGGGCAAGGTGATCCGCGACAGCATCGGAGGATACGAGGAGGGAAAACGCGAATACAAGGAAAAGGAAAGAGAACAGGTCGCCGTTTCGGCGTCGAAACTACGAAGGACCACTCCCATCATGGAGCCGTTTGCAGCGGAATCGAAAGACAGAAGGAAGATTCACATCACGGCGATCGGAGCGGCCTGACCCCTCGTTTGGCGCAGACAGATCCTGTACACTCCCCTCATGCCGAAGAAGAAAAATGACGGCCTTTCCTACAAACGCGCCGGCGTGGATATCGATGCTGCGAACTCGCTGAAGCAGAATATGCGCAAGGACATGGAGACGACCGACCCGCGCGTCCTCAACCGCGTCGGTGCCTTCGGTTCGCTCTTCGAAGCGTCCTTCCCGGGCATTGCGCATCCCGTGCTCGTCATGAAGACGGAAGAGCCCGGCTCGAAGCAGAAACTCGCCATCGAACACAAGCGCTACGGCTCGATCTGCCTCGACATGATCCATCACCTCATCAACGACATCGCCGTCATGGGTGCCGTCCCGCTCGCGGTGCAGGACGCCATCATCTGCGGCAAACTCGAACCGGAGGTCGTGACTCAGATGGTGCGAACCATGGCGGAGGCATGCCGAACATTCGATTGCACACTCACGGGTGGCGAGACATCCGAGCAGCCCGGTGTGATCCCGGAGGGAACGTACATCCTCACCTCGAGCGTTGTCGGCGTCGTGGAGAAGTCGCTCATCATCGACGGATCGCGCATTCAGAAGGGAGATCAAGTCCTCGCCGTCGCATCCAATGGGCTTCACACGAACGGGTACTCCCTTGTTCGGAGACTGATGAAGGAGCGTCCGGCAATCGTCGATGACAGCGTGAATGGCGAATCCTTCCTCGATGCCATCCTCACACCGCACCTCTGTTACCTCCCCGGTATCAAGGAACTCTTCCCGATGCAGGAACTCCACGGCATGGCGCACATCACGGGAGGAGGCATCGCTGAGAATCTGGATCGCATCCTCCCGGCCGACCTCGACGCGCGCATTCACCTCAAAGAGATCGACATCCTCCCGATCTTCCGACTCATTCGCGAGGCGGGGAATGTTTCCGATGCAGATATGCTCCGCACATTCAATCTCGGCGTCGGCCTCACGATCGTTGCGGATCGCAAGAGCATCTCCCTCATCGAAAGTCATTTGGCGAAGAAGGGATTTGCAAGCAATGTCATCGGGGAGATCGTCGAAGGGAAGAAGAGCGTCGATTTCTCCGGAAAACTCTCCTGGTGAGAAAGAAAACGCTTGCGCTCTGAGAATGAGTTTTTCAGTGCAATTTCGGCATAAATTAGCCATTATATTGAGTTTTCTGGGTTGACACTTCCGAGGATAACCTATAGTATTCGTATCCCGAATATTTCGTGATACGAACTATCTATGACCGAACCTCAGAACATCGTCGATCTCGCATTCGAACTCAGCCGTCTGATGCGCAGCGCCATGTCTCAATCAGACCCGAAACATGCGAGTACGCTCCTCCGCCTCCAGGGGCTCGTGCTCATTCGCGAAACACCTGAGATTACGATGAAGGACCTCGCGAAGAAGCTGAGCATTTCCGCCTCCACCGCGACCGTCTTCGTCGATCGCGTCGTACCAATGATCGGAAGGATAATAGAGCCGTAGATGTAACCCCGTCGGCGCCACGATGTTCATGCCGGTTCCCAGCCCGCAGCCACGAGTTCGGGCAGACTGCGGCCCGCGAAGTGGCCGCGCGGAATGGTGTCCAAGCGGAACCTCCGATGGTTCAGCGTCGTGAGGTAGTAGACCGGGGGGCACTCGGGCTCGGGGTCC
>CAIJNU010000073.1 GCA_903822115.1 uncultured Candidatus Peregrinibacteria bacterium | reverse complement strand
GAGCAGGCGCTCGAGTACATCGCCGATGATGAACTCGTGGAGGTGACGCCGCAGGCCATTAGACTTCGCAAGAAACTCCTCACGGACAATGATCGTCGAAGGGCAAGACGATAAATCCATGGAGAATTGATCGCACATTGCCCGAGAGAGGGGATTGTATTTTCTTGGGCTTCTCATTGTACTTCTCATCCAATGCGCCTATCCTTCATCTCTTTCGCTGCGCGTCTTCTCTTCCCGCATACTCATGTATACAAATCAGCACAGAACGTGTCTCGTCGATGGATGCACGACGCCGACATACGGGAAGTCCTACTGCCGCACGCATATCAAGAATAAATTGAAAACGGTGGTGATCACGACGGAACAGAGAGCGCACATGCGATCGGATTGCTGCGATGCGCACTGCATCGACGGTGTTCGTCATGAGTACGGTCGGCAGTACTGCGCGAAATGCAATGGCGCTTGCCTCTGGCATCCGTCCACTCTCTTGAAATCAGTGACGAATATGAAGGACTGAGGAGTCTCTCAACGTCGACGCCTGTGTGTCGGCTGTTGCGGCGAGATTTTGGGTGCCGGAGCGGAAGGGCGGCTTTCGCCGAATCGCGTGACGACGTACGTGCCGCTCCTCGGTTCGCGTTCAATCTCGATGATGTTCAACTTCGCGGCGTCCTCGAGGAGGTGCGTGAAGCTGCGGTAGCCGTAGTAACTCTCATCGAAGGACGGCTTCTTGCGCTTCATCGTCTCCTTGATCATGGAAGCGTAGAGGATTTCGTGATTCTCCCTTCGCAGGGCCGAACATGCGTCGAGGAGTAATGCGAAGGCCTCGCGCTTCTTCTCCGGGAGCGCCGATTCGAGCTTCGAGACGACCTCTCGTTCATCTTCTTGGCGTTCCAGATCTTCGTAGTAGATGAATTCGTCGCAGTTGTCGGCGAGGAGGGAGGAAGTGGAGCCGCGCATCCCGATGCCGATCACGTGCTTGCCGTTCTCTTTGAGTTTGCTTACGAGCGGCGAGAAGTCGCTGTCGCCGGAGACGACGGCGAATGTGTCGATGTGCGACTTGCTCCAGGCGAGATCCATGGCGTCCACGACCATGCGGATGTCCGCGGAATTCTTGCCGGTCATCTGGCGCACGGGAATCTCGATGAGCTCGATGGCGGCTTCGTGGAAGGGGGCGGTGTACGAGGGGAAGCGGCTCCAATCCGCGTACGCTTTCTTCACGATCAATTTCCCTTTCTCCACGAGACGTTCCAGAACTTTGTTGATCTGGAATTGGCCTTTCCTCTGGTGTTGAAATCCGAGAGCCAAATTTTCCAGATCGATGAAGACGGCGAGATTACGTTCGTTGTCTGATGTGTGGGGCATGTCCGCACTCTAGTCTCTTTCGAGGGGGAAGGGAAAAGATCTGCCTTTCCACAGCCTCTCTTGTGGAGTTGCATGAAGTTCCCGCATATCAATAAATATGATATAATAGATACAATCACCCAAATACACATGATTCGCCGTAAGAAGGCATTCCTGATTATCGCGATGCTTGTGGTGCTGGCGCCCTTGGCAAAGGTGCTCGTTGCTTCGATCGCACCGTCCGATCACTTCGCCCGCAACACGGTCGGTTTACATGCCGCTGTCCGATCATCTTCTCTCGTGTGTTATACCTCACCTACTTCGTACTACGTAGATGACACGATGGGCAATGATGCGAACGATGGTATGTCGGAAGGCAATGCCTGGAGAACTGTCGCCAAAGTTAATGGATCAATCTTCCAGCCCGGAGACAAAGTATTATTTAAACGCGGAGGAGTTTGGCGCGAACAATTATCGATTCCTTCTTCAGGCGCGGAGGGAAACCCGATTACTTTCGATGCGTACGGGACCGGAGCGAAACCTCTCATCACAGGCGCCGATGTCGTCAACCAATGGATGTCATCCAGTGGAAGTATCTATGTTTCCACCGTCGGTACTCTTTCATCCCCAAATCAGCTTTACGTGGATGGGGCGTATTACGATGTGGCGCATTACCCGAACAAAAATTCTACCAATGGAGGATATCTCATCGCATCTGCAAATACTGCAAACTCACCAAGAGCAATCGTTGATGTGCATTCGGATCTCGATCCCGCTCTGACAGCACAGCAAATCGTTGGGGCAACGGTTGCCGCAAAGTCGGTGCTCTTTCGACTCACGACGAATACTGCAACGGCATACGACCCGGTATCAAAGACAATTTCTTTGAACGGAGAGACGTATGGCAATGGGGCGTTGATGGGAGCGGGATGGGGATTTTTTCTTTCCAATAAACTTTGGATGTTGGATTCCCCGGGGGAATGGTACTTCGACCAGACGGCAGGTCAGCTCTATCTTTGGACCCCGAGCAGTGACAGTCCAGAAAATCACACGGTAGAAGTTTCCAATCGGCCTTATGGGATTTATATCTATGGAAAAGATTATGTGACGGTTCAAAACTTGGCGGTTTCCGATGCCAGCCAAGATGATGTGTATGTCTCGTATGCCAATGGCATTGTGATCGACAGTCTTGATATTTCGGGAGGGTTGAATGGCATTGATTTCCCAAAAATGTCGTCCTCCACCATCAGGAACAATTCCGTGCAGAATGCCCTATCAAACGGGATTGTGGGGGCAAGAGCTGAATCCAAAGATGTGGATATTGTTCATAATATCGTGAACAATACGGGAAATGTCGGGACGCTAACGCATGATACGGATTCCGGGATCTCGGTAGGCAGTGCGGACGTGGCGGCCGCCGAGACGATTGATATCAGCGATAATACGGTCACGAACAGCGGATATACCGGTATTGATTTCTTCGGAAACCACATCACCGTGCAGAATAATTCTGTAAGCAATACCTGTCTGGCATTCTCCGACTGCGGCGCGATTTACACATATTCCTATAATGCTCCGACGACATCAACGATGCCCCAAACCAACAATGCTATTACCGGCAATTTGGATTTCAATTCTATTGGCAATTGCGATGGAACTCCCATTTCCAATAACGGTAGTTGCACGAGTGATCAGACATACGGAATTGGTTTGGATTTTGCCACGTATGATACGAGTGTGATCGGCAATACCGTTTGGAATGTCGGCACGGGTATTGCGGTCAATGGTTATAACGACACCATCTCCGATAATGTATTCTTTGGCAGAAAATGTGGAATGGGTGTCGAATCAGGTTTCGCCTCGCCCCCAGTCATTGCTCACGATATGCTTATCAACCATAACGTATTCTCAGCCCAAAATTCTAATGCAATCTATTTTCACAATCATGTTCCTGGTCTGAACTTTGGCACGTATGACAATAATACATTTTGTTCTCCAGACACGAATCCCTATAAAGACACGCCAATTTCGACCGCAGTGTGGCACTCTGATACGGATGTAACGGTCACGCTCTATTCCCTTTTAGAATGGCAACAGGCAATGGTGCAAGATTTGCATTCCACGGTGCGGTCTTCTTGCTCTCTATCGGACTTTTCTTCATCAAGCTCCAGTTCAATTTCTTCCGGCGCCAGTTCCGTTCCTGCAGGGGAATTGGCTTCCAGTATGAGTTCTGCAAAGATTGTGGATGGAGGCGACGGTGGGAGGAGGGGAGTGGGCGATAGCGGACT
>CAIJNU010000072.1 GCA_903822115.1 uncultured Candidatus Peregrinibacteria bacterium | reverse complement strand
TGAATGGCCGAGGGAAAGATGTCGTTGGTGCTCTGCCCCAGATTCACGTGATCATTGGGGTGGATGCCTTTGCCAAGAGAGTTGCGATCGCCGCCGAGAATCTCGATGGCGCGATTCGCGATGACTTCGTTCGCATTCATGTTGCTCGACGTTCCCGATCCGGTCTGGAAGACGTCGACGGGAAAGTGATCGTCGAAGTTCCCCTCCGATACTTCCTTCGCCGCTTGAATGAGCGCATCGATCTCCCTCGACCCGAGGCGCTTGCTGTTGGCACCGAACATTCCGAGGTCGTGATTGGCCCACGCGGCCGCCCACTTGAGGAGTCCGAGCGCGTGAATCAACTCCCGAGAAATACCTCTGCCGGAAATCGGGAAGTTCTCCACCGCTCGCTGCGTCTGCGCTCCGAAGTACGCGAGACGCGGAACCTGCACCTCCCCCATGGTGTCATGCTCGATGCGAAAATCATTCATGACATCATCATAGCGAAAAGTCCATGGTTCGTCCCTCGACTTCGCTCGGGATGACATGGCCCACCATAACAACCGCATCAGTGTGATTTTTGCAGAGCTACGGCTATTTTGAGGAATTCCGCGAAAAGAGGCTGTGGACGGTGGGGGCGGCTTTTGAACTCCGGATGGAACTGGCTGCCGACCATGAACGGATGATCTTTAATCTCCACGATTTCCATGAGATCGCCCTTCGGCGAGTCTCCGGAAATCACGAGGCCGCTTCGCTCGAGCTTCTCGCGGTAGTCGTTATTGAATTCGTAGCGATGACGATGTCGCTCGGAAATCTCGGAGACTTTTCCGTACGCTTCCCATGCCCTCGTCCCCTCCTTCAACTTGCACGGGTATGCGCCGAGTCGAAGTGTGCCGCCCTTGCTCCGCTCCTTGTACTGACCGGGGAGGAAGTGCACGACGTACTCCTCCTTGGACAACTTCCCCTCTTCATCGAATTCCTCGCTCGTGAGTTTCGGATCCTTCAAGACCGCGCGTGCGAACTCGATCGTCATGAGTTGCGCGCCAAGACAGAGACCGAGGTAGGGAACTTTGTGCTCCCGCGCAAACTTTGCCGCGAGGATCTTGCCCTCGATGCCGCGCTTCCCAAACCCGCCCGGAACGACGATCCCCGCGCATTTACGCAGCTCCTGCCACGTTTCCTGATCGTCTTCCTCGAGCTTCTCGGAATCAATCCACACCACCTTCGCCTTCCGGCCGGCGAAGACCGCGGCGGACTTGATCGATTCGATGACGGAGAGATACGCATCGTCGAGGTGCGTGTACTTCCCGACGATCGCGATCGAAATCTCCTCGCTCGCCGTGATGTACCGCTGCTCGCCGTCTTCCCACGCCGACATATCCGGCTTCACGTCACCGAGGTGCAATTTCTCCGCGATGATCTGCGCCATGTTGTAACTCTGAAACCGCAGCGGCACGTCGTAGATGGAAGTCACCGTCTGCGCCGGGATCACCGCAGCGCGCGCGACACCACAGAAGTGACTGATCTTATCAAGCAGCTCCTTGGGAATCTTCTTGTCGGCACGTGCGAGGATCATGTCCGGCTGGAGACCGATGCGACGGAGCTCGCGAATCGAGAGCTGCGTCGGCTTGGTCTTGAGTTCCTTGCTCGCCTCGAGGTAGGGAAGGAGTGTCAGATGGGCGTGGAATATGCGGCTCTCGCCCATTTCCGAACGCAACTGGCGGACCGCCTCCAGGAAGGGCTCGCCCTCGATATCTCCCACCGTACCCCCGATCTCGATGAGCATGATATCGGCATTACTTTTCTGCGCGGCCTCCTTCATGCGATCCTTGATGGCATTCGTGATGTGCGGCACGACCTGGATCGTCTTGCCGAGGAAATCCCCCTGACGCTCCTTGTTAAGAACCGACTGATAGATCTGACCCGTCGTCACGGTGGAGAGCTTGCTCATCGGCTCATCGATGAAACGTTCGTAGTGACCGAGATCGAGATCCGTCTCCGCACCATCGTCCGTCACGTAGACTTCACCATGCTGGAACGGACTCATCGTTCCCGGATCGACATTGAGATACGGATCGAGCTTCTGCACAAACACCTTGAAACCGCACGCCTTCATGATCGCTCCGATCGATGAAACCGCGATACCCTTTCCGAGTGAACTGCACACGCCGCCGGTGACAATGATGAAGCGTGGTTCGACTGCGCTCACCACAGGCTTTGTATTCTTCCCTATTGATTCAATGTTCCTAGGATTCATCATAAAATAAATGGGCAGTCCTCGGGGGGAGGAGCCCGCCTGAAATTCTACTCGAAAATTAATCCGGGGCAAGCAGAAGGGAGGGAATGAAGCATTCCCCGCTTCAAAACGCAAAGTCGAAGACGCCTACTACACCGAGACTCAGTGATTCTTGATCATCTCCTGCGCGGCCTTCGTGCCTTTCTTGAGCGCTTTCTTGGCCTCCTTCTCGCCCTTCTTCATCAGGGTGTCCATTCCCTTCTTCGCCTCATTCAATTTGGCCGTCGCGAACTTCTTCGCCTTGCCGAGATTCTTCTGCACGTCATCGCTCTCGACGAACTTCTTCACCTCTTTCGCCATCTTCGCGCCATCGGCCTGGAGATGCTTCCCGAGAAGCTTTGCGGCAGCTTCGGGATCCTTCGCTTTCTGCAGATCCCCGCGGAGTTTCTCGTTACTCAGGAGATAGCCGGCAAGCGCGCCGCCGAGTGTACCGAGGAGGAGGGAGAATTTCTTCATAGTGCGAAGGGGAATGAGGTACGAAGTATAGGAGGTGGAGAGAAAAAGAGCAAAGAAGAGATAAGAATAAGAATTACTCACAATCCATTCCGCACCTCCCCCACCTGACTCTCACTCAATATCTCCCGCAACTCCCCATCCCCCGCCTCGCGAATCGCCGCAATGCTCCCGAACCGCTTCAGGAGTTTCTTTCGCGTCTCGGGGCCGATCCCCGCGATCTCATCGAGCGCCGATTGCTTCGCGGCCTTGGCACCGCGCGTCTCGCGATGTCTGTTCGCGAATCTGTGCGCCTCATCGCGCAGACGCATGAGGAGAAACTTCGCCGGAGAATCCGAGGGAAAGGTGACAGGAACGCTCTTACCGGCAACGAATACTTCCTCCTCGCGCTTCGCGAGACCGATGACCGGAATCTCAAGCTTCAGTGCCTTTAGGACTTCCAGCACGACGCTAAGTTGGCCTTTGCCTCCATCGATCACGAGGAGGTCGGGGCGAGCGGCGAGGGAAGGATCAACTTTGTTTTTCGCAGCTTCAGACATCATCACCTGAAGCTTAGGTGCATCAGGGTATTTTCCTCGGAATTCTTCCAGTTCTTTCGAGATCGCCGCAGGCGGCTTTATCACGAAGCGAAAACCTGCTTCGGCGTAATACTGCTCCAGTTGCGGATCGCAAAGGAGATACACTTTCCCTTTTTTTATAGGTTTGAGGAGACATTTTATCAAATACAACCCAAGCCTTCCCCCTCGCAATTTCGGCACAACCCACACGGACTTCAGGACCGCGACATCTTTTTTCTTCTGCAACCTCGCCATCGCAACAATCCGCTCATCATTCTTTGCCACGAAAAATTCCCTATAGGCCAAATCGTCCGTCTCCAAATGATTTTTCGAACGAATGGATTCCAACAAGGGCTGATCTGATTTCTTCGCCTTGTGAAAGGATATTCCCTGTTCCTTCCACTGTTTCTTTTCGTGGGCAATTCCTTCAGAAAGATGTCCCAGCCGCCGCCGCAGCACTTCCTTCAGCGCTTTGTAATCGTCCACTTCCCCCGACTTCAGAGAGCGAACAGTGAATGAACGATACTGATCATTCCTCGCCTTCCCATCGATCATCACCGTCATGCTCCCGACCGTCTCCGTGCCGCCGAGGTGCGAAATGTCGTACCCCTCGATGCGACTGGGCTCGGAGGGAAGCTTGAGAATATTTTTCAGTTGAAGCATCGCCTCCTCCGTATTCTTCCTCTCCGATTCCCACTTGAGCTCGCGCTGATGCGCCTTCTCCCGCACGTTCTTCTCGGCCAACTGCAGAAGGTGCGACTTCTTGCCGCGCTGCGGAAGAATCAACTCCACGTTCTTCCCCTTCTTCTGCGTGAGCCACTTTTCAATGACGCCACCATCTTCGATCCCCTCCGAAACGATCACCGCATCCGGAATCTCCTGACCGTCCTCGTAGTACTGGGGAAGGAACTGCTCGAGCACTTCGCCGGCATCATCGGCAGAACCCGCAAGCGAATAGAAGGTGTCGCCGATCAGGCGGCCGTTCCGCCGCTGCATGACGACGACGTCCGCGCGCATGGAGAGAACGGAGACGGCGATGATGTCCGTGTCTTCGCCCGACGTATCCGTCACGAGCTGCTTTCCCTGCAAGCGATCGAGCGACGCGAGGGAATCGCGAAACTGCGACGCGAGCTCAAACTTGCGATCGAGCGCTGCCCGCTTCATGCGCTCTTCCAGCAGCGAACGAATACTCTCGCTGTCCCCCTTCAGAAATCTGACCACGCCGTCGATGCACTGCTCTCTGTAAGCCTGCGGCGAGATCACGCCGGTGCACGGCGCTGTGCACTTGCCGATGTGGTGATCGAGACAGGGAGTCGGCCGGTCCCGGTGATGACACTCGATATGGAGTCGGATTTTTCCATTCTCGGAATCATCGACACCTGTCCTGAGCAAAGCCGAAGGATCCTCGGTTTCTTTGAAATCCTTCGTCTCAATCTCCATCCTGCACGTTCGGAACGGGAAAATGCTCCGCAGCATCGCGAGCTGAGCCTCGAGTTCGCCTGCCGAGAGGAAGGGGCCGAAGTGAAGTGCCTTATCTTTCTCCTCGATCTTGCGAACGGTATCGACTCGCGGAAATTCCTCCCGCGTGATGCGGACGTAGATGTAGTTCTTGTCGTCCTTCATGAGGACGTTGTACTTGGGACGCAGTTCCTTGATCTGGTTCGTCTCGAAGATGAGCGCCTCGATCTCCGTATTCGTCACCGTCACTTCGAAGTCGGCGATCTTCCGGAGGAAACTCTGCTTCCAAGGACCGGCTGCGGAATCCTTCGTCACATAGGAACGCAGACGGTTGCGCAGGTTCTTCGCCTTGCCGACATAGAGCACCTTGCCGTCTTCATCGAGCCATCGGTACACGCCCGGACTCTTGGGAGCCGACGCGACGCGACTACGAAGAACGCCTAAACGATCATTTGAGACACGATGCTTCTTCGGCGGAGGAGAATTGCGAGGCACGGGGGAATGATACGCCGACCATCAAATTCCTCCGCATGGTTTGCGTTACCGTGAGGGTGTTTTGCCTTCGTTGATGGCGGCGAGATCCTCGCAGAGCTTGTCGTATTCCGCGGAACCTCCCCACATGTCCGTCTTGAATCCGGCGGGGTCTTCCATTTTGCCGTTACGCTTATTCCCGAGCCACACAAGCCACTTATTCGTCTTCGCATCAAACATGATGCGGAGAAACTTGTTGAAGATCCATCCGTACTGCTTCATATACACTGGCGCAGTGGCGTTCG
>CAIJNU010000071.1 GCA_903822115.1 uncultured Candidatus Peregrinibacteria bacterium | reverse complement strand
TGCATCCGTGACGGAGATCTTGCCTTCGAGGATACGTTCAACGAGCGCGGCTTTCATGGCTGCGAGACGGTAAGCGTGGTGGGATTTCATGCCGCCACGGTAGACGATGAATGTGTAAGGCTAATTGCTGCAATAAGAACATCATCTGTCGATTTACGGATTTTGATAACTTGAAGTATGTGGGCACGCCCATTCGCGTCGATCATGACATCACGGCGCCCGTGACGGTCGTCGGGTATGCCGGGGTCGTTGGTGAGCAGTTCGTGAACGTGAACAAGGATGATGTTGCGAAAGTTCTTGCGCCCCGTACTGTCGAAAACTTTCTCGTGACGCCGACACAGGGCGTCGTCGAAAATTTCTCGGCTCCGCCTGCACAGTGGCGCAGAGTTCCCGTCATGTTTGCCGATGAAATCGGAGAGGATGGAAGTCATAGAAAGTATGCCATTGATGGCGGCATGAAGCCGAAATTGATGAACGCGAAAGCGATGGCGGAGGATGCCCGCGTCGTCATTGCGGGGGGAGGGGGAATTGCGGATGAGATCTTCAGCGTCGGAGGCAGCGGCACGCTCATCGTCAAGCGAAGCAAGATCGTGGCGGATCATCCGACGAATTCGGAGAAGGAGATCATTCGATTCGTGATCGAACAGAACGAGAGAGCCGGAAATTTTCGGCCGCGCTCGGAGGCGGAGCGCGCGATGGCGCTGCGTCATCACCTTGTCCTACGAGAGCACACACCGCTCGCCGGTTGTTCCCTCATCCCCTTCGAGGACGGATCGATGGAACTCTCCACGCTCTGGGCGGGATACAATGGGATGGGGCAGATCCTCGCAGCCGAAGCCATGGAGTATTTCCTCAAGAGATCCGACTGCTCCACGTTCTTCGCGCTCTCTCAACGGGATAATCCGGAAGCGAACGTGGATGAGGACGAAACCGTGCGGCGCTTCCAGCGCTATGGATTTCGTTTTCTCGGGCCTCTCAGCGAAGTGAAAACGAAGGAGGGGGTTCCTCCTCACTTAAAATCGTACGACACAAATGCGCGCAATCCTTGCCTCTTCCTCGTGACGAGGGAAGATCTCGGAAACAGATCGGCGTAGAGCTCAGTTCACAACCTCCACCGTGAAGGTGATCGGCGTGAGAGGCTTGTCCGAAGGGTCGCGCGCAGCGTTGGCGATGGCATCGACGACATCAAGCCCCGTGGTGACATTACCGAAGACCGTGTGTCGGCCGTTGAGCCACGGGGTCTCCTTCGCCTGAATGATGAAGAACTGACTGCCGTTCGTGTTCGGTCCGCTATTCGCCATGGCGAGAGCACCGCGCACGAGAGGCATCGATTTGAGGGAGGAGTCGTAGACGTAGCCGTTCTTCTCGTAGTACTCCTTCACGGTCATCGCTGCGACGTCGGGAGGAAGCGGCTGCCCCTGGGCGGCATCGCTCATCTTCTCCTTGTCGAGTCCGTAGCTGTCGGCGTTGATTTCATCATCGAACTTGTCGCCGAAGATGCTCTTGCCTCCGGTACCGTTGCCGTTCGGATCGCCTCCCTGGATCATGAAGTCGGGGATCACGCGGTGGAATGTGAGGCCGTCGTAGAATCCCTGCTTCGCGAGCGTGATGAAGTTCGTCACCGCTTTGGGGGCGGCATCGGCATTGAGTTCGAGGGTGATGTTGCCCTTCGTCGTTTTGAGAATGACGGTGTGCTTCCCCGTTAGTAGCGTGCCGCTATATGAAGAACCGGTGGACGATTTCACGGCAGTGGGGGGAACGGATGAGGGGGCTTTGGAGCCACAGCTCACGAGAAGAAAGGCCAACGCAAAAAGCGGGATGAGGAATTTGTACATGGAAGAGAGCCTAGGGGGACGCAAAAAATGTGGCAAGAGACTTCCCTTCCCTTTCATGGTGCAACCACCTCGTCGAGGACCGCTCCTGTTGCCGTTTGAAGCAAAATGTGTGCGATTTTCTGCGCGGCATCGGGATGAGAGAAGGTCCGAAATCGCGTGGACATGCGCTGGAGTTCGGCGCGTTCCTGCAGGAGCCGATGCACGAGAGGGAGGAATTGCGCGGAGAGTTCCTCCTGTTCCACTGCAATGCAGCCGCCGCTCTTTGCCGCCTCAAGCGCATTGAGCTCCTGATGATCCTGTGCGAGACCGCGCAGCGCAACGACGATGGTCGGGATGCCGTTTGCGGCAAGATCGGAGAGGGTTACCGCACCTCCACGGGAGAGCGCGAGGTCACTGGCGGCGTAGAGGTGGGAGAGTTCCTCCTGTACGAAGGGGGAGGGCCAGTAGCCATCTTGCGGCGCTGCGCCGGCCTTCCCTTCACCGGTCAGATGGATCACATCGCAGAGGGAGAGGAGGTTGCGCAGATGTGAGAGCACGCATGTGTTGAGTGCTTGCGATCCCTGGCTTCCCCCGCAAACGAGGAGGATGGGACGCTCGCCGGAAAGCCCCGTGATGCGCAGGCCTTCTTCTCTTCTCCCCTGTACGATCTGCGGCCGCACAGGATTGCCTGTGTTCAGGACTCGGATTCCGCGGAGCCCTGCAGTATGCGGAAAACCCGTACAGACGATCTGCGCGAAGGGTGCCGTGATCCTGGTCGCTCTTCCCGCGATGGCGTCCGATTCATGGATGACGATGGGGATCTTCGCTGCGCGGGCGGTGAGCGTGACCGGGACGCTGACGGCTCCTCCTTTACAGAAGATGACGTCCGGTCGGAAGGATTCCATGGCGGCGCGCGCGATGCGATAGTCTTTCCAGAAAGTGAAGGGCAGAGACAAGGAGCGACGCGGGAGGGGGATCGCAATGGATGGCATGCTTTCCTTCGACAGGAATGCTTGCTCCGCAGGCCTGTCGGAACAGATCGTGAGGGACTCCGCTGACGGCACAATCGTTTGTAAGGATCTCCACACCGCGACACACGGGGCGATATGGCCGATCGATCCGCCGCCTGCGAAGAGAATTTTCATGGGATCAGGAGAAGGCTCGGCGGAAGGGGCCGGAAGTTTTCTTGCGATCGCGGCGAATCGACACGGCACTCTCCGTAGAGTGTTTGGAAATATTCAGGAGGATGCCGACGCCCGTGAGCAGCGCGATGAGCGATGAGCCGCCGTAACTGAGGAAGGGCATGGTGAGACCCGTGATCGGGAAGAGGCCGGAGTTGACCAAGATATTGATGATGCTCTGCACGGCGATCCACGACGTGATGCCGGTGGCGACCAGAAAGCCGAAGCGGTCGGGAGCGTTCTGTGCGACGCGAAATCCCCTGTAGATGAGGACGGAAAACATACTGATGACGATCAGCAGGCGCAGAAAACCGAGCTCCTCGGACATCGCCGAGAAGATCATGTCCGCTTGTACTTCCGGCAAGTAGCCGAACTTCTGCACGGATTTTCCGTAGCCGACCCCGAAGGCTCCGCCGCTGCCGATTGCGATGAGCGCCTGCTTGATCTGGAAACCGATGGTCTCGGAAATCTGCGGGCTCTGGGAGTTGAAGAAGGCGATGAAGCGGTCGCGGATGTACTGCTTCTGGAGAATGATGGGGAGACCGAGCACGCCCGCGAGTCCGCCGCCGAGGAAGAGGTGGAAGATGTTGCCTCCGGCGATGAAGAACATGATCGTGGCGATCCCGGAGAGGATGAGGAATGTTCCGAGGTCGGGCTCGATGGCGATGATGAAAGTGCTTACGACGAGGAGCGTGGCGAAGGGGAGGAATCCTTCCTGAAACGTACCGATGAGCTGCTCTCTTTTCTGGAGCCACACGGCGAGATAGAAGATGAAGGAGAGCTTGAAGAATTCCGACGGCTGCAGCGAGAGCGGTCCGAGGCGCAGCCAGCTGCTGGAAGTCCCCCACCCCGCGCTGAGGCCGGGAATGAGACACGCGAGAAGCAGCACGAGCGTGCCGATGAATATCGTGCGCGCATGCCGTTCCCAGAAATGGTAGGGGATCAGAGATGTGATGAGCATGATGCTCAGTCCGAAGACGACGTGGATGAAGCTGCGCAGCAGGTAGAAGGAGTTGCTCGGCCCCTGCATCAGTCCCTGCTGCGTGAGTCGTGACGTGATCTGGTAGCTTTCGAAAACGCTTACGCTCGCGATCATCGCAAGGCCAAAGAGCGTAAGAACGACGGCGAGGCCGAGGAGAAGGAGGTCCATCCGACGGAACATGGCATCGCAGTATAGCAACTGTCGACGGAGGCCCGAAGTCTTCCCGTCAATTTTGATGGCTGGGAATTTTCCTTTCCCTCCGCCATACTCTTCGCGATGCCGCTCCTCTTCGTCACTATCGGCGCTTTCGCACTCAGCGTAATTGCGAAAATGCTCGTGGATCACTTTCTCCTCTCGCGGTTTGCGATCATCGGATCGTTCGTCGGTTTCGAGCGCTCCGTGAATCCCGGCGTCGCATTTGGCATCACATTCCCGGGGCATTTGCAGGAGATACTCGTAGCCGCAGCGCTCGTCGTCATGGTGGTCCTCGCACTGCGTTACCATCAGTCGCGGTGGCAGCAAGTGGCCTTCGGTCTCATCCTCGGAGGAGCCTTCGCGAACATCGCCGATCGCTTCTTCGACGGTGTGGTCACGGATTTTGTCCAGGTGGGGACCTTCCCGATCTTCAACGTCGCCGACAGCTGCATTACCATCGGTGTGGTGCTTCTCCTCATCGAGGCGCTCTTTCCGGGCATGTTTAAGCGTTAGAAAGGCGCCTACCCCGACCGGTCCTCCTTCGCTACACTGTCAGCTCCATGGCACTGACGTATCGCGTACAGGGAGGCATTCCCCTGCGAGGGCAGGTGGTCGTTGGCGGCTCCAAAAATGCCGCGCTTCCGTTGATTGCGGGGAGCTTGCTCGCGGACGGCGAGACGGTGCTGCATAACGTTCCGTATCTGAGAGACACCGTCGCGATGTTGCGTATTCTCGATTTCCTCGGAGCACAGAGCAGCTTCCACGACGGCACGGTTCGCATCCGGACGGACGGACTTCGCAGTCGGCCGATTCCCGGCGAGTACGTCAGTAAGATTCGCGGATCGATCGTGTTGCTCGGCCCACTCCTCGCGCGCTTCGGTGTCGTGGAGATGGCGTATCCCGGCGGGTGCGTTCTCGGCAAGCGGCCGGTCGCCGCGCACATCGATGCGTTCCGGCAACTCGGCGTGGAGGACATGAGCGGTGATGAAGTGCTGCACCTGCAAGGAACGCTTCGTCCGGGGCGCGTCATTCTTCCGGAGTTTTCCGTCACCGCGACCGAAAACATCATCCTCGCCGCTTCCCTCCTCCCCGGCACGACGACAGTCGAACTCGCGGCGGAGGAGCCGCACGTCGTCGATGTGGAACGCTTCGCGGAGTCGATGGGGGCGCGCATCGGCGGCAAAGGAACGCACACCGTCACGATCGAAGGACAGAAGACGCTGCAGCCGGTCACGCACACCGTCACTCCCGATTACCTCGAAGCGGGGATCCATGCGCTCGTCGCTCTCGTAACGCGCGGGAATGTGACGATCCACGGCATCGAAGCTCCGCACCTCACCTCCTTCCTAGACGTGCTGCGTCGTGGGGGATGCGCGTGGTCGCTCATGGATGCCGGTCGCACGCTCCGTGTGGATGGCGAGGGTTCGCGCATGCGCGCGATGAGTATCCGCACCAATATTTTCCCCGGCTTCCCGACCGATCTCCAGGCGCCCTTCGGCGTCGCAATGACGCAGGCCACCGGCGTCTCTCGTATCTTCGAGCGACTCTACGAGGGGAGGCTCGGGTATCTCTTCGAGCTGGAGAAGATGGGGGCGCACGTTGAAATGCTCAACGCGCATCAAGCGCTCATTATCGGACCGACGCAGCTTCGCGGCAGGACGGTCGCCAGCAACGATATTCGCGCCGGTGCGGCGATGGTGCTTGCAGCGCTCTGTGCGCAGGGCGAGACGACGATCACGGACATCCAGTACATCGAGCGCGGCTACGATCGCTTCGACGAGAAATTGCGGAATCTCGGAGCGAAGATTGAGCGAGTGGAGACTAAGGACTAAGCGTGGAAGGCAAACCTACGGTTTTCCTTCCACGAGCCATCCTTTCCCTCAGCGGTGTCGCTCCAGCGCGGGAACCCGCGAGACCCGCGCTTCGCGACGCTTGTTGATTAATCGAATAGATGCATTTTGCACTCTGTAGTTATTTCGGTACCATCTATCCGATGATCACATTTCAATCTCTCGGAGGCCTAACATTCCGTTGTACGGGTGCGGAAATGCCGCTTGTCGTATTTCCGGAGAAAGCTGCGGGCAATGATGCGAAGTCCATCGTTCTCCTCGCGCTTCCGGAGGAAGATGCCCAGCCGGCGAACATCCTCTCGTGGCCAGGCGAGTACAACGAAGGCGGCGTGTCGATCTACGGCATCGGCCACAAGGAGGGGCAGCAGGTTTCTTACGTGGCGGAGATCGACGGCGTGCGCTGCGCTTTCCTCTCATCTCCTCTTCAGGATTGGACAGATCGTCAGATTGAGACGGTGGGGGAGATCGATGTCCTCACGCTTCCCACGGAGAATGCGAAGGTTGCACAGAAGCTCATCGATGAATTTGATCCGCGCGTGATCATCTTGCTCCCAACCTCCGACAAGGAGGCCTACGCCGCAATCACGAAGCTTATCGGTGTCAAAGGCGAGGCTGTCTCGGAATACAAACTCAAAAGTTCTCTTCCTGCAGAGGGTCGAGAGGTGGTGGTGCTGGAGAAGTAATGCGAGAGCTTTGGTATTGCAGCAAGGACTCTTGGCAATGTCTTCACTCTTCTTCATACTGACGGCAGCCACTGCCGGAACTTCGGCACCTTCGAAACGTGGTTTCCCATTCCTTTCTCGCACAGTGATCTCCTCGTTCATCATTATGCTTCGAGAAACCGTGGAAATGGTGTTGATTCTTGGAGCTGTCCACGCCGCGCTGCGGTCGTCTGAGCACAGGGGATGGATCCTGCCGTTTTGGTTCGGGATAGCGGGAGGCATCGTGCTGAGTTTTCTCCTCGGGATGTTCATGGGAGAGGTGTCGCGCTTGCCGGGAGGCAACGCCGCGGGGTGGTTGTCTGTGATGATGAGCATCGCCGCCGCCGCATTCCTCTACTCCATGACGGTGTGGGCGTGGGTGCATCAAAAAAAATCCGCAGAACACTTCACGCGCAGAATGCATGAGCACGCAAGCGGCGGAAATACGTTCGCCATCTTTGCCGCGATTCTGTTTGTGGTCGGTCGCGAAGGAGCGGAAGCCGTCGTTGCGCTCTTCGCTGCGCGCCCCGTTCAAGACAGTATTCGGTTTATTGTCGGAGGAGTGATGGGTATGTTCGCCGCGTTCCTCGTCGGCTGGTTGTTATCTCTCGGATTTCGTCGGATTCCCCTGCGGCCGTTCTTTATCCTCACGAGCATCGTGCTCTTTATTCTTGCAACGCACCTTGCAGTAGAAGGGGTCGAGCAATTAGTTGGTTATTTCTGAGAGATACGGAAAATCATGTTACTTAGGCCAGTACCTTGTCCTGCACAGCGTCTGCGGTAACTGCTTTCGGGCGGATGCGATTGGAAGAGGAGAGAACTTCAAGGTAGGGCTCGCGAGCACGGTCAATCATTGATTGGATTTTCTGCGGGAGACCGGAGATATCAATGTTTTTCTCATGAATTCTCTTCTGCACCCCCCTACTGTTCAGGACTTCCGTGTGCCATTTACCGTGCGCCCAAATTTCAAGCTCTTTGGCATCAACAGGAGGATCCCATTTTAACCATGCAGGATTGTGAACGAGATCGAGGTGTGCGCAATATTGAGACATCGTTCCATCAGGATCCGCAGTGAAATCTGCCGCGTCAATGACTATGGGATCCACGCCATCATTCTCTTTTGCCCAGCGGTACATTTGTGCTTGGGATTCATATCCCGTCTCATACCACGAAAAGTTTTGTTCCTTCTTGTACCAAGAGGCTAATGCTCGAGCAGGATCGCGTGTCATGAAAGTGTGTTGATATTCCTCAATTGCTCTGAGGGGGAAGAGCGGATCGCCATTTTCCGCAAGCATGTAATAAGACATCTCTTTGCGGAATATGAGAGGCGCTTGGTCGGCTGGCTGGTCGTTTTCCGATGGAATGAGTAATTCGGGGTGGAGAAGTTCTCGAAGGATGCGCCTTCTCATTTCTATGTACGTTGCCACACCGGGTTCCGGGACATGCCCCTGTATTTCATCAAAGTACGGCAACCTCGCCAGGCGCTCGTGTGAATAGTGGACATCAGGTCTGCCTCTGAAGTACATGCCAAACGCCGTTGACACGCACCTGGGGACGCAATGATGCATGACCACCTCAGGCGATTCGCTCGAAATTTTCATAACTTTATAATTATCATGAAATTCATCCATGTCAAGTGTGGTTCGTGAAGATTCTGAGTGGCAAGCTGGAGAAACCTATTACGAACCAGTTGAAGCTCGCTAAACATGCCATTCTGTTACAGTAGAAACGATGTTCGCACCGCTACAGATTTTCGCAGACTGGCTTACATTCTCCGTGCTTCACTTGTCTCAGGGGAAAGGGGCAGAGGTGGTGAATTTTTTTGTTGAAGACACACTCAAGATATTCATCCTTCTTTCCGTCATTATTTTTGTTGTTACCTTCCTTAGATCCTATCTGCCGCCACAGAAGATCAAAGCACTTCTCACGCGCAGATTCCCACTGGCTGGCCACATCCTTGCCGCTTGCATCGGCATCGTCACGCCGTTCTGCTCCTGCTCGGCAATTCCCCTCTTCCTGGGTCTTGTGGAGAGCGGCGTCCCACTCGGTGTTACCTTTTCCTACCTTGTTTCAGCGCCGATGGTGAACGAAGTTGCCGCCGTACTTCTTCTCAGTCTCTTCGGATGGAAAGCGATGGCGCTCTATATCGGCTCGGGCGTGCTCCTCGCCATCATTACGGGCTTCATTCTCGGACGGATGCATCTCGAACATCTCCTCATCCTCACGGAGGCGGGCGTAGCACAGGCCACTTCTAGCATTCCCACTACGAGCGAGCGTCTGAGGAAGGCGTATCGGTATACGAAGAATCTTCTTGGGAATATTTTCCCGTACGTACTCCTTGGCGTCGGAGCGGGGGCGCTCATTCACGGCTACGCGCCGGAAAATTTTCTCGCCGTTGTCGCGGGGAAGGGAAATCCATTCGCCGTTCCCATCGCTGTACTGATCGGTGTCCCGCTCTACTCAAATGCAGCCGGCACGATTCCCATCGTGCAGTCGCTTATGGGGAAGGGGCTGCCGATGGGGACAGCGCTCGCCTTCATGATGTCCATCACGGCGCTCTCAATTCCGGAAATGATTATTCTACGAAGGGTGATGAAGACAAAGCTGCTCGCTTTCTACGTCGTCATCCTGACAATAGGGATTATTCTCACCGGATATCTTTTCAATGCAGTGCTGTGATTTTGGCTTATGGAAGCGGTGTTGACTTCGTTGCGCTCCACAAGACTCTCGGAGGAGAAAACTATTTCAGGAGCAAGATTCCCTGATGCGCAAACGTGAGGGCAACGGCGAGAAGGAGGACTCCGAGGATGCGGATTCCCCAATGCAGATACTCTATGAAGCGCATGCGTATGAGACCCACGAGTAACACGAGCAGCATCATGCTTATCACGCATGCGATGTTGAGCGCTGCAGCGAAGACGACGCTGCCGGCGAGATTCCCTCTCGCGAAGATCGGAATGGCGACGGAGAACCAGAAGATGTAGAGGTAGGGATTGAAAATGTTCGTGACGACCGCCTTCATGAACGAGGAAGAATTTTTCGAGTCGTGGTACAAGTCTTTCTTGCGGATCGTGATGTTTTGGTATGCCAAGAGCGTGAGGAATGCCGCCCCGAGAATCGAGAGAACCCCGATCGCCGGCTTGATCGATCCGATTTCGTGCGCCAGCAGAATGGAAACGATCGCGAAGGGAATATCGGTGAAGAGCGGCGCTAGCGTCATGATGAGGCCGGTACGCATGCCGCTGCGCAGTGTTCCCGAGAGGACGATCATCAGAAGGGGGCCGGGTGAGAGCGCGGCTCCCACTCCGATCACAATGCCGGGCAACAGAAAATCCTTGAGCATGGGGCCCAGTGTAGAACATGTTTGTTGGTTGGCGGATTCGAGTTTTGAAAGTGCTCGACGGCATTGTATCAGTCTGGAATATAAAGAACGTCGCGAAGCGCGGGTCTCGTGGGCCCCGCGCTGGAGCGACACCATTGAGGGAAAAGATAGTTCATGAAAGAAAAACCGTAGGTTTGTCTTTCATGCCTTCTGGTGCTCCTGGCAGGAATTGAACCTGCATTTATCCCTTAGGAGAGGATTGTTCTATCCATTGAACTACAGGAGCAGCGGGCAAAGCATAGC
>CAIJNU010000070.1 GCA_903822115.1 uncultured Candidatus Peregrinibacteria bacterium | reverse complement strand
TCCTGTCATCAGTTATTAGGTGATGGAATAGTGTGATGTCCACTCAGGTCGCACGCTTGGCGGAGGCGAGGGAGCGGCGACGCATCCAGAGGAAACCGAGAGCGGCGCCTGCGGCCATGAAGGCGACGGTGGCGGGGCCCGATTGCTCGAGGGGCTGATGAGGTCCGACCGGCGTGACATTGGCCTGATAGGGAGGCGGCTCAGGCGGCGTCAGTTGAGCGACAGGAGGAAGCGTGGGAATTCCCTGCGGAGTGAGGATGCGACAGTACGCATCACAGAAGTCTCCCGATGTGCCGTCCTTCGATCCGTGATCGCATTGCTCACCGGGATCGAGGATGCCATCGCCGCACCAGGCCTTCATACAATTCGATCTGCAACTCCCCGGGAGGAAGCTGGAATTCAGAGAACCGTCGTCACACTGCTCTCCGCTCTCGACGATGCCGTCGCCGCAGCTCGGCGCAGTGATCCTCTGTACCAGTCGACAATTCGACATGCACCCGTCTCCGACCATCCCGTTGCGCGTCCCGTCGTCGCACTGTTCACCGGAATCGACTTTGCCGTTGCCGCACACCGGCAGGTAGGCCTCGATCTTGCAGTCGTGCGAACACCCGTCACCATCAACGACGTTGCCATCGTCGCACTGCTCGGTGGCTTCGAGGACGCCGTCGCCGCAGCGCGGTTGAACGAACGGCCTCAGATGACAATCAAGCGTGCAACCGTCCTGGACGCTACCGTTCATTTTTCCGTCGTCACACTGCTCGCCGTACGCCGATTCGACGACGCCGTTGCCGCAGCGCGGAATGATCGGCTCGAGCTTGCAATCGTGCGAGCAACCGTCGCCATCCTTCGCATTGCCGTCATCACACTGTTCACCGGCATCCAATCTCCCGTTGCCGCAGGCGGGAACGAATGCGCAATTCAGGGAACAGGCGTCGCCGGTCGTGCCGTTGCGAGATCCGTCGTCGCACTGTTCGCCGGCGTTCACGATACCGTCGCCGCACCGCGTGACGACGTTGTGCTCCAGCGTGCACGTGGCCGAGCATCCGTCACCGGAGACGGTGTTGCCATCGTCGCACTGCTCACCGGAATCGAGTCTCCCGTTGCCGCAGAGCGGAACGAATTGACAGAGCGTGGAACACGTATCGCCCGACGTCCCGTTTCTCGTGCCGTCGTCGCACATCTCGCCGCTTTCGACGATCCCATTGCCGCAACGCGCCGCGAGCTGACAGCTCCGCGAGCAGCGAGCTCCGTTCGATCCGTTGAGCGCTCCGTCATCGCACTGTTCGCCGTTCTGCGTCTCCAGAATGCCATTGCCGCAGAACATGGACGTGCTGGAGCTGTAGTAATACCAGCTGCTGCTTGAGCTGTAGTAATACCACGAGCTGCTGCTCGAGATGTACTGCTGCCACTTGCACTGATCGCCGCAGTGAGGATCGCGCCAGTAATTGTAACCGCACGGATAGTGATCGACGCAGTTCTCGTTGCTGTTGCACGGGAGTCCGTCGGCGCAGACGCCGTTGGTGCAGGATCCGTGCGTGACGTAGCAGTCGCTCGCCTGATAACAGATGCGTCCGGCGACGGGACCCTGCGAGCAGATGCCGCCGTTGTCGCAGTCCTCATTCTTGTCGACACGACCGTTTCCACACGAGGAGTTGTATGCATAACTTGAAGCCGAGGAGCTGAAGGGTGCGCTGCTGGATGAGGGGGGCGAAACGCGCTTGCATTGATTGCTGCAGGTGAGATCCTTCGCGGTGAAGTACAAACAGCTGTAGTAATCGATACAATCGCCATCCGTGCTGCACGACTGGTTGTCGTTACACTTGCCGTTGACGCATGTCCCATGAATGACCCAGCACGTGGAATCCTGCGTGCAGGGCATCACGTTGGCCCCGGACTGCGGACCGTTCTCGCAAACGCCGCCGTTGTCGCACTGCTCCCCCGGATCGATGCGATTGTTGCCGCAGCGTCCCACGTGCCCGGGAGTCGAGCTGGTCGATTGGGCACTGCTGGCAGACGAGGGAGAGTTGTAATACTTGCACTGATTGGTGCAGGTGAGATTCTTCTCGGTGTAGTACACGCACTGGAAATGATCGACGCAGCCGCCGTCGTTGACGCAGGGCAGACCGTCGTCACTGCACTTGTTGCTGACGCATGTTCCGTGTGTCTTCCAGCATGTGGAATCCTGAACGCAGGGAACGACGTTGGGGCCGGATTGAGGACCGTTCTCGCAAATGCTGCCGTTGTCGCACTGCTCACCCGTATCCTTGACTCCATTGCCGCATTGACCGACATACGGTGAGCTTGAGATTGGAGAACTGGAAAGTGAGGAGCTGGAGGAGACGGGAGGAGTGACGAGTTTGCACTGACTGTTGCAGGTGAGATCCTTCGCGGAGTTGTACGTACACGAATAGTGATCGAGACAATCGTCATTGCTCCCGCAAGAGAGGGCGTCGCGGGTGCAGGCACCATTGACGCAGGTCCCGTGCGACCCATAACACGTGGAGTCCACGTAGCAGATTTGACCTGCATTCGGTCCGCGTGCACAGACACCGCCGTTATCGCAATCCTCGCCGTTGTCGATGATGCCGTTTCCGCATCGAGCGCTGCGGGAGGAGACACTGCTGCTGGAGCTGGAGGAGACGGGAGGAGTGACGAGTTTGCACTGATTGCTGCAGGTGAGATCCGATTTCGTATTGTACAGACAGGAGAAACGATCGATGCAGTTGCTGTCCGTGATACAGGGCAATTTGTCGCCACACATGCCATTGACGCACGTCCCGTGCTTCACCCAGCACGTGGAATCCTGATAGCAGAGCTTGTCGGGACCGGCGGCGGGACTGTTCTCGCAGATACCGCCGTTGTCGCACTGCTCACCCGTATCGACCCGGCCGTCGCCGCACCTCGTTGCAGGCGTCACGCGCTCGCACTGATCGTTGCACGTGAGATCCTTCGCCGTGTAGTAATCGCACGTGTAGTGATCGATACAGTAACCACTGCCGTCTTTCGTACCGTGACCGCATTTTCCGTTGACCGGCGAACCGTGCTTCACCCAACAATCCTCATCTTGAGTACAGGGAATCACATTGGAGCCGGAGGTGGGACCGTTGCTGCAGATGCCGCCGTTGTCGCACTGCTCGCCGCGATCGATGCATCCGTCGCCACAGCGCCCGCTGGAACTGCTCGAGCTGGAGCTGGAGGAAGATGGAAGCGGGACGCGCTTACACTGATTGCTGCAGGTGAGATCCTTCGCCGTGTAGTACTCACAGCCGAAGTGATTGATGCAATCGTCATCGGTGCTGCAGGACCAATCGAGATGATCGAGGCATGATCCTAGGCTGCAGGGTCCGTAGTTCACCCAGCAATCGGCATCCTTGGAACAGAGAATCACGCCGGCGCCGGACGCGGTGCCATTCGTGCAGACACCGCCATTGTCGCAATCCTCGCCCGTGTTGATACGGCCATTCCCGCAGATCTTGGAAGAAACGGAGCTGCTGCTGTGGGCGCTGCTGCTGCTACCGGCAGACTTGGGACAGCGGCAGCAGAGTCCGTAGCAACTGTCATTCCCGCAGGAAGCGGTTCCCGAGCAGTCGAGATCATTGATGGTCGTCGCCCCCGGACAGATCGTCGCCGGATCGATGTTGTAGCACTGATCCTGCGACCAGTTCTCTATGCCGCTGCTGTTCGTAGACATCGTGTTGCGATTGGACATCGTGCACATGTATCCCGTCGTGCAGCGATTCCACCACGATGAAGAAGAGGAATAGTACAGTGAGGATCCTCCTCCCCCTCCCTTCGAGGAACCCCCTCCCGTAGGAGTGCCTCCGCCCACTCCCCCTTGGTTGCCGCCACCGCCCTGCGCACCGCCCGGAGTTCCTCCTCCGGGATTGCCGCCACCCTGTCCCTGCTCTTCTCCCTGTCCCGACTGACCGCCGCGCTGCGAGGCCGGCGGCGGAGCCGTCCTCGGCTGGCACGCGCTCTGACACTGGGCTTGATCGACGAAGGCACCGCCCGGCTGCGGCCCGCCGATGTAGATAGTCGTGCGTTCGGGAGCTTTGCCGGCGGGGAAGGTTTTGCAGGCGACGGGAGAGGTATTGATTTTAATGTTCCCCTGTCCGGTCTTCGTCTGACCGGTATTCGGCAGATTGTACACGCAGTACACGTTGGCTTTTTTGGCAGCGGGGACGATCGCACCGGTAGCAGTTTGGGTGCATATTTGAGCACACTCGTCAACAGTCATAGGCCCGGATACCCAACTTGTCTTTCCCATGTCCCCGTAGGTAGGACACGCGTCCTTCGGTATGCCATTTGCTGCATATGCACCGTTGGCACAGCAACATCCCGTATCGGTCGCCGCGCAGCGCTTCTGGCATTCCGCGTCCGAATTGTCTCCTGCGCCCCACCGGTTCCACTTTGCGTTCTCCCCCGTGCATTCAGCCTTCGTGGAGGGATTCGTGCAATTATTTCCCTCGCAGCAATAGCCGTTATCAGAAACTTTTTTGCAGTCTGATATAGCGAAATTCTGCCGACACGCCTCCGTATCATTTCCGTAGTAGACGCCACTTTCTTTAGTACAATCTTCTTGAGAGAGCAATCGATCATTCGAGCAGGATTCGCCTACATGGCCTCCCAGGCTCTTGGGGAAACAGCAGTAGCCTATTTTGGGGGCGCATTCAGGCGCCTGCTGACATTCATTTTTGGAAGTGAAGTTTTGGAGAACCGTTGCTGGCTCCCCCTCACAACCTGCCTGCTGGTTCTTGGCCAGGGCACAACCGTGGGAATCCGTGTGACAGCAGTATATCTGTTGTTTGCACTTTCTACTCGATAAATTTTTCTCACATCCCGCAAAGTCGTCCTCGTAGAAGGTGCCATTCTTAGCAGTGCACGCCGCCTTGGTAATCTTTGTATTTTCGGTCGTGCATGTTACATCTAGAGCACCACTTCCTTCGGCACAGCAATATCCCTTCACTCCGCAACTATCGTAGTTGCATTGATTTTCCGCCTCCACATCATTACTTCCGGCAGGATCAAAAAATGCAGATTTATCCTTCTTATTTTTATCGCACTCGCCTTTTGTTATCTTTTTACAAGGATCTCCGCTGCCGGGAACATTGCAACAATATCCAGTACGTTTATTATCCTCTGCTACCTTTGCCTTTTGCTCCCTTCTCGACACATCTGAAAGCAGATTGAACGGCGGCACTCCGCTGCGAGACAGGGAGACCGACACGCCCGCAGCCAGCACGAGGAAGAGCGCGAAGACGGAGAGCCGAAGAGCAAGCGTGCGGGAGATCTGCATCACTTCTTGAGCCAGGAACAAATGCGATCACAGGTCTGCTGATCGCGGTTGAACATTTTCCCCCCCTTGCGCAAACATGCGATGGCATCTTTGGGTTCCTTCTCGCACGCGCTGCCGGCTTTCATGCAGCACCATCCGGGGAGAGAAGGAGGCGCTGCTTCCTCGGGAGTGATGGGAGCGGATCTGGGCAGGAAAAATCCCGCGAGGATGAATCCGATCACGGCCGCGACAAAAAGAAATACGGCAACAAGTAATGCGTTGGAAGTTGTGCGCTCCATATGAACGGAACTCTAGCAACACACGTATGCTTTTGTCATCAGCAATGAGAGCACGGAACACGTGTCTGTCCATACGATCCTCCGCAGACGCAAAGTGAAAAATGATCGGATGAATTCTTCCTCCGCACGAAAGTCGCGGTGATTTCTTGCGCCATCAGAGACATCCTTCGTCGCATGCATTGGCTCCGCTGGTGCGATCGTTGATCGGGTAGGAGGTCTGGCCGATATTTGCGCAGGTATCCGCATTCACGATTTGGCACGCCTGCCCCCGCGTCACGCAGCAGAGTCCGAGTGTCTGCGCATCCTCGCAGGAAGCGGGGCAGGTATTGTTGTCAAAGTAACAACCCTGATAGTCCTGCTCACAATCGTTCTGATCCTTTGTCTCACTACAGACATTCGCATGTGAAGGATCAATCTCGTAACTACAGAGGTAGAACGGAGAAACCGACGAGGAGGAATTGCCGGCGGAGTTGGCAGAGGAATTGCCGGCGGCGTTGGACGCGGCATTGGACGCGGCGCTGCCTGCAGAAGAGGTATTGTTCCCACAATACTTGGGGTACGTATCATCTTCGGAATAGTTGAAGACAGAACAGTCATAGTTCTCATCGTTCATACAGGCCATCTCCTCTTCCCACACATCCGGATCGTAGATATTTCCGTGTCCTTCCACATTAGTGAAAGGATTACACCAGCCTTGATCCCAGAAGAAACTCGAGGAGGAGCTGGAAGAACTACTAGGAAAGGAACTACTGGAGGAAGAGACGGAAGAAAGCGACGAACTCGATTGCGATGCCTGGGAGGAGCTGGACTGTGAGTTGCTGGATTGGGAAGAGACGGAACCCTCACTCGAACTCTGGGAAGACCCCTGAGACACAGATTCAGAGGACCCATTCGAAGAAACGAGAGAAGAGGATTGCTCGGCGGAAGAAGACTGCCCGGCGGAAGATTGCTCGACGGAAGAAGCCTGTTCGGCGGAAGAAGACTGCCCGGCGGAAGATTGCTCGGCGGAAGAAGCCTGTCCGGCGGAAGATTGCTCGGCGGAAGAAGCCTCCGGAGATTGATTGCTGCTATTGCCGGCGCCGGCGCTCCCCGGTGTGACGCCGCCGACACAGGCGGCATTACACGCATCCTCGTTGTCCGCATCGTATCGAATCCCCCCAGCTTTCTTGCAATCAATTGCATCGGAATAGCCCCCCTTACACGAATCCTCCCCCGGTATACAGCACCAGCCGCTTCCTCCCGTCTGCGCAAGGAACGTTCCGTGCTGATTGCGCGCAACGGTGAAGAGCACCGCACTGACCACGAGAAGGAAGAAGATTCCCGAGACGATACGCACTGCAGAGAAGAGCGACGGTTTCATCAGGGATTCGTGGGGGTGCAGGAAGCGACACACAGAGTCCTGTTCGCATTGTAGGACGAACCTCCGCTGCTGCGACAGGCCGCCAGGCTACTCTCACCGACGCATCCTTTGGAAGAGATGCAACACCACCCATGAATGGCGAACGGTCCGGACTTCTCCCAATTGATGCGCATTTCGAAGCCGAGAACGCAGCTGATAGCGAGCACTATGACGAACAGGAGCCAGGGGGTGATCCGCCGCATACGGCGCGGACTGTACCAGTCGGCAAAAGGCTTGTCAGTAGATTTTGCATAGCCGTCTTCACCCTATGATGATCTGAAGGACATCCGGAGCCCGTCTCCTTTTTTGGCTCGGGTGTGATCGGGGCTCTTTGGAAAAAAGACATTGAGAAAGATCTTCCCCTACTCGTAGAATGGCGTCCATGACTACGACAGCACCACGCCGATTTTTTACCGCGGAAACATGGGTCTTCCTTCTCTTCGTGACCTTCCTGTCTTTCCTCACGTACTTCTATCACTACGATCAGCCCGCCCGCGTCTTCTGGGACGAGAACTACCATATCGCCAGCGCACAGAAGTATCTGAACGGCGTGTACTTCATGGAGCAGCATCCGCCGCTGGGCAAACTCCTCATCGCACTCGGAGAGAAGATGTTTCATCCTACGGTGAACGGCGCGGATAACCAGTACATCGGCACGGACTACGCCTCGAACATCCCCGACTCCTTCTCCTTCGTCGGGTACCGCTTCTTCTCGGCGCTACTCGGATGGTGGACGGCTCCGATCCTCTTCCTCATCTTCCTGCTCCTCACTCGCAACGGCCTCTTCTCGACACTCCTCTCCTTTCTCTACATCTTCGACAACGCCCTCATCGTTCACATTCGCGGCGCGATGCTCGAGGGGCCGCTGATGTTCTTCGTAAGCCTGACGATCCTCTTCTTCCTTCTCGCGCTGCGGTGGCGGGACGAGGAAAATCTCTTCCTCACCGCGTGCTTCCTCTTCGGCGTGAGCTTCGCGCTCGCGCTCACGACGAAACTCTTCGCTCTCGTCTTGGTCCTGCTCCTTCCCGCTCTCCTCTTCACCCTGCTTCCGCAGTGGAGGAAGATCGGCAATGGCGCGGGGATCTTCTTCATCGGATTCCTCATCTTCTATGTGACGGTGTGGCAGATCCACTTCTCGCTCGGGGGAACGATCAATCCGAAACTGCCGGACAACGGCTACTACCAGGCATCGCAGGAGTACAAGAATATTCTGGCAGCGGGCACGAACGGGTCCCTCCTGAACTTCCCCATCATGCTCAGGGATTCCATCGCCTTCGTCTCGCACTACAACAACGGCGCCCCGCGTCTCGATCTGTGCAAGGCTGACGAGAACGGGAGCCCCTTCTACATGTGGCCGCTCGGAGCGCGCAGCATCAACTACCGTTGGGAAACGCCCGACGGCAAGTCCTACCATTATCTCTACCTCCAGAGTAATCCCGTGGTGTGGCTCGTCTCCCTCGGAGGGCTCATCGTCGCAATCGCACTGCTCATCGGATCCGTCCTCTTCCCGCTCCAGAAACCCATGAAGCATCGCTTCCTCATGACGGTGTTCGTCGGGATTTACATCTGTTACATGATCGCCGTGTCGCAGATCCAGCGCGTCCTCTACCTCTATCACTACTTCATTCCGCTCTTCCTCACGTTCATCATCCTCGCACTCGTCATCATGGAGCTGGAACGCTTCGCGCGATGGAAGATCACGACAAATGCGAAGACGATTTCACTCTTCATCCTCGCCGGTCTCATTTTCGCCTCGTACCAATTCTACCGACCGCTCACCTACTACGAGCCGCTCACGGATGATCAATTCGCACACCGTGCAATCCTGCCCGTATGGGAACTCTCCTGCGTGCATTGCACGAGAGTGAATGGAGTGGCGGTGCCGAGTAAGTAGAGGTGAATTTTTGAGAGAACGATTGTCCTTCTTTCTCAAGGCGACCTGCCCGAACGACCGACGTCGTTCGGTCGGGCGGGGAAAGAAGGATCCTTCGTCTAGCTCAGGATAAACTTCGAAAGCGTCTGCCTGCCGGCAGGCAGGCTCCGCGCGCCAAAGGTAGGCTACTCAGAGTGTGGTGTTGCTGATACCTCTGGCGCTCTCAGTGGAGGTTGAATGATTGAATTCAAAGGGTTGGTAAAGATTTAAGATTTCATCGCCGACCGTGGCGCGCGGCTCCAGCTGATGGGTTTTTGTTTTTGTTGTGCGCCGCAGCGCAACAAACAAGAAAATTCCATGGTTCCCATTGGATAACCTTCCTCTATCTCTGATAGTTCCACAAATTGTTACCGTTAGGAGGGTAAAGGGGGTGTGGGGGACCTAGGGAACCGAACAAGGTTCCCTGGTCCCCCACGAAAAGATCATGTCGAAGAGGAGGAGCAGCTATACATGAAAAAGGAACTGTCACTCTGACAAAGAAAGAGAAGATATTGAAAAATGAGAGATTCCTTCCTTATCCACGTTACGACACTGCCTGCTTGCGCCTCTCATGCAATGCTCTGCGCTCGCTTCGCAAAATCCACAATTCGCGGAACATGCGGAAGATGACACGGAGATTGGCGCCGGTCTGCGTACCCGCGGTGCGCGGGTAGTGCGCAACGGGAAGCTCCTTCCAGGGAATCCCCTCGATCGTCATCGCGTAGAACATCTCGGCGTTGATGAGCGCGCCCGTGGCGAACTCCGGACGAATCAATGGCCAGAGAGATCGACGAAACATCTTCATGCCGCAGTTCACATCCGCGACGCGGACGCCGAGGACAAAACGCACGAGCACTTTGTAGAGGAAGCTGTTGAGGGATCGCACGAAGGGATCGGCGCGATGGGTGCGCAGCCCCGTCACGAAGGCGTACTCGGGGATGAAGGCGAGGAGTAAGGCAAGGTCGCGCGCTTTGAACTGCCCGTCACTGTCCATGAACGCGACGACATCCTTCTCGGCGCTGTCGCACCCCGAACGAACCGCGGCTCCGTATCCCCTGTTCTGTTCGTGGCGTACGACGCGAAGTGACGGAATTTCCTGTTGCAAACTCCTCAGAACGGCGAGCGTGTCGTCGCTCGATCCGTCATCCACCGCGATGATCTCGCCAACTTCACGCGTCGCCTCGAACCACGACTGCACGTCGCGAACGGTAGACGGGATATTCTGCGCCTCATTGAAGCAAGGAAGAACGACGGAGAGAGACATAGCCGGATAATTCTATCAGGAATGCGGGACGAGCCCCAAGGATATTGCGGAATCAGCAGCATGAATTCGCGCAAGCTCAAGACTCCCTTTGCCGCAACCAGACTTCTCGTCCGCCGTAGCCCGTCCCGCATACGCGGGAGGGCGAAGGAGGATTGAGTGCTCCCGCCGCACCCCGCTACACTGCGCGCATGCAAGCGGACGATCCGCATCGCGCAGGCATCGGCAACGACGCACGCATCACGAAGGGGAAACGCTTGTTCGCTCTGGCTTCCGTCGAGCGGTGGAATCTCGTGCTCTGCTTCCTCTCCGCATTCGCGCTCTTCCTGATCATCCTGCAGGCCACACCCCGCGTCGCCGACACCTCCTACCGCCTCGAAGGCAAGGATCAGACGTGGCAGACGCTCTATCTCCCTCTCTCCGTCTCCACGAGTGCATCGAGTGCAACCCTGCATACGTCTCTCGTCCTCGGTTCGCCGTATCCTTCGATCTTCGTCGTGACATCGAGCGGCTGTCCGAAGAACGTCACGCTCAACGGCATGTCGGTTCCCGCCGTCTCGGTCTCCTGCACGCAATCCGGCGCTCGACTCTCCCTCTCGTCCTTTGTGCACCCCGGGAGCAATGCCCTCTCCGCGGACGTTGCGGCTCGCAGTGGAAAAGTGAACTTCAAAATCTATGCCGCACCCGACGATCCTCTCATCCTCTCCCTCTGCATCCTCCTCTTCGCCATCCTCCTCGCCGGAACACTCCTCGCCATCCGTCCTTCCGTGTCTGCGGGAAAGATCCCCTCGATGATTCTCATCATCTGTAGCGGCACGATCCTCCGCTTCTTCTACGTGCTCTCCACCACGTACAACGTGCGCTCGTATGACTGGAGCGGACATGCCGAGTACATCCGCTACATCCTCCAGAATTTGGCGATACCGCCCGCGACGGGCGGATGGCAGTTCTACCATCCCCCGCTCTACTACCTCCTCACCGCGCTGTGGTCGAGTCTCGGGTGGATGATGGGCGGTGACGCCGCCCGCGTGGTCCTCGATGCGCAATCCTTCTCCCTCGTCCTCTCCCTCGCAACACTCGGTGTAGGTTGCTGGATCGGACGCATGCTCTTTGATAAGAAGGAAGATCACCTCTCGCTCACTCTCTTCTGCGCGCTCATCGCCTTCTTCCCCGCCATCGTTTACCACGCCGCCCGCGTTTCCAATGATGTGCTCCTCCTGCTCATCACCTTCCTCGCCTTCGCTCTCCTCCTGCGGTGGTGGCGGAGACCCAACAGAATCGACTGGTGCCTCGCATCGATCGTGATCGGGCTCGGCGTCCTCACGAAGAACAACGCGCTCCCGCTGATCCCTATCGCGTGGGGACTCGCCGCAATGCGCCGAGGATTCACATCGCGGGAGAGGGCGAAACTCGTCGGCATTTCCGCATTGATACTCATCGCCGTCACCGGCTTGCTCTTCCTCGTGCGTCCTCCGTTCCACGATGCCACGCTCATCGGTAACAACTTGAATCCGCGCCTGCTCGTGTCGAACTCATTCGATAATCTGGTGACATTCAATCCGTGGGAAATCCTCACGCATCCCTACAACAACACCTGGCTCGATTCGGCCCGACGGCAGTTCTTCTGGGAATTTTTCTTCCGCTCCGCTTTCTTCGGCGAGTTTTCGATGGGGCTGATCCCGCTCGCCGTCACGCTCCTCCTCTCGGGAATCTTCCTCATCCCCGTCGTCATCTTCGGATTCCTCCGCTCATTTGCCGCTCGCGACGATGATGCCATTCCTCTCGCACTCACGACGGTGATTCTCCTCGCCTCCATTCTCTACCTGCGCATCGTTTCTCCGTACAGTCCCAGTCAGGACTTCCGCTACGTTCCGCTCCTCGTCGTAACGCTTGGCGCGTACATTCTGAAGAGCGTGGCGACTCTCCCGCATTTGCTCCGCGAGTTCATCCTGTCCTGCTTCGCGGTGCTGCTGTTCTGCTCTCTGACGCTCCTCATCGCCCTCACTTTGAAATGATACGGAAATACATCCTTTTTCCTCAGGAATGATTGGGCGGCGCTCCCGAATCTCGATGCTGCTTCACATGGAGGAAAAATGCCACTGCTTCACTTCCTCCCCAGAGACACATCGCCATGATCGTCGTGAGAAAGAATGACACGAGCGATGCTGCGGTCGAGAGTTCGATGGGAACGCCGTAGAGTCTGAGGAAGAGCGCGAAGAATCCCTCGCGCACCCCGAGTCCCCCGATGGATACGGGCACGTTGCGCACGATCGAGACGATCGCGTGGATGCCGATCCAATCGATGAGCGGGATATCGATGTGCATGCCGCGCGCGATGAGGTAACTCGCCACTCCCATGACCAGTTGCTGCGCCATCCCTTGAAGAACGACGAGCAGCGCCGCTCCCCCCGAGAGGGGTGGCACGACGGCGAGGGTTTGCACCACTCGGCGCAGTCCCGCGGGCAGGGGAAGACGTCGCGTGAGATGATCCACTCCCCTTCCGCGGTAGCGGCAGAGCAAAACGAACAGGCACAGAGCAGAGAGGACGACCAGCGCGAGGAAGAGCTCGAGCGAGAAGGAACGGATCGCCGAGTGGGAGAACCACACTCCGAAGAGCGCCACCATTCCGACGACGATGAGCATTGCGACTTTCTCGATCGCCACCGAGAGCGCGAGAGCCGTCTTCTTCTGATGACGGGGAGCGGCCGCGAGAAGTCGCACGATGTCACTGCTCACGTCGCCGGGAAGGAATTGACCGAAGAATTGTCCGGCGATGTTCGGCCTCCAAAGTGAACGGAATGTCGCGGAGCCGTCTATCCTCCTCATCACGAAGAGCCAACGATACGTATCGAAGATCTGGGCCGGTATGTACGCGGCGAGAGAAATCGCTATCGGCCAGAACGTCGCATCCTCGACATCGGAGATGAAACGATGAACGTTGATCAGGCGAAAGAGATAGGCGAGGAGAAGAAGCGAAATCAGGAGCTTCAATCCCCAAGGCAACCAGCGCCGCAAATTCCCGGCAGGTGATACGGGATTATCCATGGAGCTACCGGCAAACAGTAGCGGATGTTTTCGACGAAGCATCGGCAATATCACGGTAGATCGCACTCAGCCTTTCTCGAAAGAGAGAAACCCCGAACTCCTTCTCCACCCTCTTCCTGCCTCTAAGCCTCTGTTCGTCTGCCATTTTTGGATTGTGAAGGAGGTCAAAAATTCCCCTTGCGAGAAGTCCGGAATCGCCCGCCGGAATCAGAAGTCCGCACTCAGCGCCAAGCACGGCACGCGTCCCTGCGCTTGAAACCGACACAACGGGACAGCGAGCCGCCATTGCCTCAAGGAGAACGATCCCAAAAGGTTCGTACGGCGGCGTGAAGAGGAAGACATCGGACTGCGCAAGCAGAGCCGGGACATCCGAACGAAATCCCAAAAAATGAACGGGATCAATATGCTCCGACCGCACACGATCCTTAAGTCTCTGCTCGTCAGGGCCCGTTCCAACGACAAAGAAAGCGCAATCGGTTTCGGATGCGAGTACGAGCTTCGCAGTGTCGAGGAAGGTATCCCACCCCTTCGCCTTCGTGAGCCTCCCGATCATCGTGACGATGCGCGTGCGGGGAGGGAGCTTCAATTCTTGGCGAAGCTCATGGGCGGATGATTCCACCACCCGATCGAACGCATGACAATCGAGTGCATTGGGGAGAACGCTGACGCGACGAGCCAACCATGAATAGCGGTGGAGGTAGACCTGCCTCGATTCCTCCGAAAGAACAATGACTCGATCAGCTCGCCGAAGAATCCATCTGAGCAAATGGACGAAGAACATGCGCACCAGCGGATTGTGGGAGAAGATATCGATCCTCTCGAATGCGCAGAACAGATCCGAATGATCGTGGAGAATAAATGGTATTTTGAAGAAGCAACGCACAAGACCTCCGGCGACAGACGACTTGAGCAGATGACAGTGCAGCACATCGAAGCGCTCCCTTCGCAGGAGACGAACGAGTCGTACGAATGGCAAGAGACTCCATCTGCCATTCCCCTGCCCGAGCTCCACCACCCGCACTCCCTTCGAAATAAGAAGCGAGGAAACGCTCCCGGTCTTTCCCAAGACCGCGACAGTCAGATCTCTGGAGTCCTGAAACTGTTCGCAGATAGAGAGGAGGACCGTGCACGCCCCGCCGGCCGCGGTATTATCGATGACCAAGAGGAGGCGCTCTTGAGAAGAACGAGATGGCATGTACTGCTATCTTTTCAGAGGTTCACGAAGGCGACAAGGACGAAGGATGCCCTTTCGCATACGTCTTGAGGAGTATTCGGTACTGCTGCGCGGATGCATCCCAGGGAAATGCCGCCGCGCGAACCTCCGACGCCTGCCCCATCCGGCGGAGCAGACTTCTGTCTGCGGCAAGCCGCATCAAGTGCTGCGTCAACATGGCGACGTCGCCGCTCTTGAAGAGGAGGCCGTTGTCCTCGATGGAAACGAGACTTCCGCTGTTGGCCTCTTCGGTGATGACGAGCGGAAGACCGGCGCCCATGGCTTCGAGCGCGGCGAGGCTCATCCCCTCGTTGTAGGAAGGAAGAACGAAGACATCCGCAGTCGCATACCACTGTGGCATCTCCTCCCGAGGAACGTGACCATGGATCGCCACGGAGGATTGCAACTGCGACTTCCCGACGAAGCGTCGGTACTCCTGCTCCGCATATCCGTCGCCTATGAAATCAGCAATCGCACGCACTCCCTGCTCCTGCAGAACGATCATCGCCTTCAGGAGATCGATCTGCCTCTTGCGTTCCACGAGCCGTCCCACGCAGAGAATTCGCAGAGGCTGCGGCTCAAGTGACCACTGCTTCTCGGTGAGACGGGGAATGCCATTGGGAATCGTGAGGAGATTGAGGCCGGGATCGTACCGATGGATCATCTCGCTCTCCCGCTCGCATTTCACGATCACGTGATCGGCGCTGCGCCACACGCGACGCACGACGGGGTTCAAAAGCGGATAGAGCAATCGATATCGCGCTTCGGCCCAAGGAATTTCCGCACCCATGATGCGGAGAATGAATGGCAATCCGAACAGACGCTTGAGACGGTGCGCGATGAAACCCGCAGGCACCGCGCTCCACGCCATGCACACATCATACGGCTCCGATGCATGCAATGTTTTGGAGAGACGAAAGGCCTTGTACGCGTAGCGAAGGAGCTCGAAGTTGGAGAAAGACATTCTGGCGGGATTCTTAGACGGGACGCGAAAAATCCGAACGCGCTCCGCGTACTGCTCCATGCTCGCCTGTTTCGAGACGCCGCTCGTGACGATGTCGAGCGCGAGAGAAGGATCGTCTCTGAGAGAATCCATAAGAATGCGCGTGACCGTGGAGGCGCCTCCGCCAAAGGGAGGAAACTCATTGGTCAATACCAGTACGCGAACGGGCCGAAACGGAAGATTTTGCGTCTCCTGCACGGCGAAAGCGTAGACCTTTTCTCACACTCTGCCCACATCTCTCGAGAACTCTTCTAGCGCAGTGCGTAGATCCAAATGCCGTCCTCCTTATAGATCTGCTGCAAATCATCGCTGTTCAACTTCGCCGTCGAGAGATAGTAACGATGCGGAAATTCTCCGTGAACGACCATCGTGACGTCCTTCGCATTCGGCCAACACATGCGATTCCCATAGTACGTGACATCGCCGCAATTATTCTTGTCAGAGAAGATGACCGCGTCCTTCGGCAGCTGGGTACGCATGAAAACAAAGCGGGATTCGAGCGGGCTCCCCTTGTACGCCATGCGCACGGAAAATTCTTTCGCGACGAACAGACACTGGAAAGCGACGAGCACGCCGACCATGGAAAGGAACATGCTCCTGCGCGGAATCATGTCCGACTCGAGGAAGAGCGCCGCACCGAGCATCATGGAAATCTGCGCCACGATCATGCCGCGGAGAAAGAGGTCATTCGAACCGGTGCTACGCATGAGCGTGAGGAGCACAAGGGGAACGCAGACGCCGACGAGGAGCGTGAGAGGGAGAGAGCGATCGATGCGAAACTCTTTCTGTTTTTTCTTCCAGACGAGGAAGCACAGAAACAGAATGAAGAGCACCCCGAGATCGACGGAGAGAATGATCAGCCACGTGCTCAGGATATTCATCACGGTCTGGAGCGGCAGCAGAATCGTCCCAAGCGTATTGGACATCGTCGATGCGAAGAGGAAGAGCGGCATCACGAGCCCATTGAATGAATGGACGACGCTCGCTTTGTCCTGCCCCATCTCCACCAATCCGATATGCAGACACAGCGCCAAGAGAATGATGGCCTGAATCGCGTACCACCGAAGTTCCTTCTTCTTCTCCCCGCTCTTCCAGAAATGCAGAATTTCGACGATTCCGTACGTGAGCGCGGCAGTGATGAAAACGAACGCGGAGAAACCGAAGAGCGCGGCGAAGAGAATCCCGATCATCACCTTCTGTCGCAGCGAAGGCTTCTGCAAGCTCAAAAGCAGGATCATGAGGTAGCACACCCCCGCGAGGAGGTGTTGCGGCACCCAGAGGAAGAGAGTGTAGAACGTCGAGACTTGGAAGGGGGTCGTTTTGGTGAGGGGAACGTAGCGCTGCCACCACTCCATCCAAATCGATGGAACATTATAGAAACGATAGACGAAGTACTGGAATCCCCCCATGAACGTGTAACTCAAGAAGAAGAACAGACGGCTGCGGAATTTTTTGAAGAAGAAGAGTGTGAAGTAGAGGAGGAAGGACAGCACGGCGAGGTATGTCATAACGCAGTGCAGAAACCACGTCTGCTGGAGCGTCAGGTCGGTCTGATGAAACACGATCCCCGGGATGTACCAGTCGTTGTAGTAGTAAGCGTAATTCTTCGATGGCTGAAAGAAGTGCTTCGGCGTGGTGAGATCAAATGATGTCGTGAGCACGGATCGCGTGCGATCGAAGTCATCCCAAACCGCAGGATAGTGCGAGATAAAGAGAGACTCCTTCGGCATGAATAACGCCATGAAAAACACAATGCTGAGAATCGCGAAGAGGAGAAATTCCTTTCGGGAAATACTGGAATCCTTTTCGGAAAGGAAAATAAAGGAACACGCATGCCTCCCCCTCCACGCATCCACCGCCATTCCGAGGAGAATCGAAATTAAACTGATGATCACGACGCCCAGATGCGTGAGGCGACAGAAGTCGCTGAGAATACCGATCATCACCGGAAGAAAAATGATGGTGAAGAAGAGCCACGCAAACGGATTGTCGCGAAACGACGAATCGAAGAAGCGGCTGATGAGATAGCCGAATCCGAAGTAGAGAATGACGACCTGCAGTACCTGAATGACGATATTCATAGAAACCCGAGGGGGTCGCGCGCCATCATACCTCAGTTCCTCCGTCGCGCGATGGCGTGCAACGAACTTCATGGCATAGTCGCCTTTTGCGCTCTGCTATGATCGCCGCATGATTCCCCCGCCCGATCTCAAACAATTCCTCTCCAGTTCCCTCGAAGAGACGCACTTCTCCTTCCTCGGAGAGCGTTACAAAGGGAAAGTGCGCGACGTGTATTTCCCAAACGAGAAGCAGCGCGTGCTCATCGCCACCGATCGTCAGTCGGCGTTCGACATGCTCTGGTGCACGATCCCGCTCAAGGGCCAAGTGCTCACGCAACTGAGCAGCTGGTGGTTCGATCAGGTGAAGGACATCATGCCGAACCATCTGATCGCGATGCCCGACCCCAATGCCGTCATCGCGAAGAATCTTCAGATGCTCAAAATCGAAATCGTCGTCCGCGGCTACCTCACCGGATCCACCGGCACGTCCGCGTGGGTGAACTACAACAATGGCGTGCGCGACTTCTGTGGCAACCTCCTCCCCGAGGGGATGGTGAAGAATCAAAAATTCGCAGCCCCCATCATCACACCGACAACAAAAAGTGAGGAGGACGAACTCATCGATCCCAAAGGCATCATTGAGCGCGGGTTCGCGACCGCCCAGCAGTGGGAGCAAATTTCCGATCGCGCTTTCGCCCTCTTCCGTCGCGGGCAAGAGGTCGCCGCTTCCCGCGGACTCATCCTCGTCGACACGAAGTACGAAATGGGATTCGACATTGACGGCGAGCTCACCGTCGGCGACGAAGTGCACACGCCCGACTCCTCGCGCTACTGGGTCGCTTCGTCTTACGAAGAGCGCTTCGCCAAAGCTGAGGAACCGGAGAGCCTCGACAAGGAATTCTTCCGCTTGTGGCTGCGCAGCCAGGGATTCGAATACGGCAAGCCCAAGCCAATTATCACGGATGATGTCCGTGTGATGCTCGCCGCCAAGTACATCGATCTCTACGAGCGCATGACCGGAGCAACCTTCACACTCCCCGACGATCCGAACGTCCTGCAGCGCATCGAACGAAATCTCCACGGCTACTTCGCGCTGTGACGGCGACCGACGGCCGGAAGGATGAACTTCCATCCTTTCTTAACCACGTTGCTCGCGACGAAGCCCGCCGGCATTTCGAGCGCATAGCGTGCGGGGACCGCTGAGGTATACAACTTGCAAGGATCGCTCACGCAGGGCGTCATCGATGTTGAAGAAACGAAGGATCCATCGCTCCCGAAGAACATGATGTCGAGGGGAACGAGCGTGTTCTTCATCCAGAAAGTCTGCGTCTGCGCGGAGTCGAATAAGAAAAGCATCCCCTTCACGACCGTCTTGCGAAACATGAGTCCTTGCTCGCGTGCGGTCGGCGTTGCGGCCACCTCCACCTGGAAGACACTCTCGTGCCCCGAGGGCGAACGTAGAATGATGGAACGTGACGGAAATTGTTCGAGAATGGAGCCCTTCGAAAAGCTGTAGACGCTTATCCCCCCGACAATGAGAAGCACAAAAATGAAGAACGTGGCGATCTGTCGTTTCATTGTCCCCGAAGAGAAGCGATGGCCTTCGCTCGATCGGGCGAGCCGAAGATGAAGCTCGCGGAGACGAGATTGTTCGCTCCTGCTTCCCGGCACTCTGCCGCCGTGGAGGCATCGATGCCGCCGTCCATCTGAATCATGAGCCCGGGAAAGCGGCTGCGCAGTTCACGCACTTTCGGCAGGACTTCCCGCATGAATGTCTGATTGCTGAATCCGGGATGCACGGACATGACGAGAACGAGATCGATATCGTTCAGGATATCTTCGATCGCGGAGATTGGCGTCTCCGGATTGATGGCGATGCCGGCGGTCGCACCTCCCCTGCGAATATCCGTGACGATCGCTTCGCGCTCCGCAGTGTCCTCCACCGCTTCCCCGTGGAACGTGATGTGCTTCGCGCCGATCGCGAGGAACTCCGCGATACGTGCGGCGGGATTCGTCACCATGAGATGGACATCGAGCGGAAGGCGCGTCTTGACCCAGCGCAGAACCGGCGCACCGAAGGTCAGATTCGGCACGAAGTGGCCGTCCATCACGTCCGCCTGTATCCAATCCGCGTACGGCTCGATGCTCTTCACCTCGTCCTGCAACGCGGCAAAATTCGCTGAGAGGATGGACGGCGTGATGAGGACGGATGGAGTCGTCATGCGGTTCAATGCTAGCAGAAACTGCCTAGAAAACGAACATCGAGACGAGTGGGATGAAGAAGAGTGCGATAAATGTCGTCACGAGAACGGCGGATGCGGCCTTCGCGGGATGGACGCGCAGCATCGTGGAGAATGCGACAGAATTCGCGGGGAGCGGAACGATGGACAGAAGGATCATGATGCGGTGCGCGTCCGGCGTGAAGATGTGCAACCACTGCGTGTCGAGCACGAGGATGAAGCACATCGCGAGCGGCCAGAGAAGGAATTTCGCGATCGACGTGAACACGATGAAGCGTGCCTCGATCATGGACCACGTGACGCCGGAGAGTCCCAGACCGATCATCATCATCCCGAGCGTGCTGTACGCTCCGCGCACACCGACGATCGCGGCCTCCACGGAACCGGAGAGAGGAGGAAAGAGATGGAATACGAGCCCCACGAAGAATGCATAGAGTGTGGGAAGGCGCAGCAACCGCATCACACTCTCGCGCACGGAGTGTTTCCCTCTCGCGAGAATGAAGAATCCCGTGGAACTTTCGTACAGGGAAAATCCGAGCGAGCCGAGCACGATGAGGCCGAGCGCCTTGTCACCGAAAAGCGCGAGGGCAACGGGAATACCGAAGTATCCGGAGTTGCCGCACCCCGCGGCGTACGCGGCGAGGTTGCGCGTCGCGTCTTTCCAGAAGGGGGATGCGAGCGCGAGGAACAGGAGACACAAAACGGAACACAACGCCCAGAAGAGAATCGGGAGCGAGAGCGTCGAGAAATCAAGTGACACCGTTCTCACTCCGTCGAAAACGACGATGGGAGCAAGGACGTAGATCAGGAGCAGCGCCACCGTCTCACGATCGATCTTGAGAAGCCTCCCCGCCACATATCCCAAAAAGATGAAAACGTAGAGGGGCAGGATCTTCAGAAGGAGCGCGAGAAATACCGCCATAGAAGATGAATATTAAGGTTCGAGATCCTGAATGCGAGCAACGTGCCTCCCTCCTTCGAAATCCGTCGATAAGAAAAGATCAACGTAGCGCATCGCATCCTCCGATTTCGTAAGGCGCGCTCCGAGCGTCATCACGTTGGCATCGTTGTGAGCTCGAGCGAGACGCGCCGTCTCGTCGCTGTACACCACCGCCGCGCGGATTCCGCGCACTTTATTCGCCGCCATCGCTTCGCCGTTGCCGCTGCCGCCGAGGAATATCCCCGGACACTTCTGCTCCAGAACCACCGCCGCGCCGCGCCGCATGATCGCCGGATAATCGACGGGGTCCGAGGAGAACGTTCCTTCGTCGATCACATCGATCCCCTTCCCTATGAGGTGCTTCTTGATTTCTTCCTTCATGCCAAAACCCGCATGATCGGAAGCGAAAACGACACGGGGCGGGAGAGACATGAACGAAGGATACCAAGGAATCCAGGGAAACCAAAGAAACCAAGGAAGTGAGCTGCTGTGTTCCTTGGACTCTTTGGATTCCTTTGTCTATCCTTCCCCCATGCCCAAGCAGTTCCTCATTGCTGCAACCCTTCGACTCCGCTCAGGGTCGCCGTACCTCTTTGCATTCTAACCACAAACTTATGACGAGACGTACATTGTTGATTGCGGCGAACTGGAAAATGAATCCTGCGCCCGCAGGTTTTGACGCTGCGGATTCTCCGTTTCGGAAGGACGGTGACATCGACGTTTTCGTGTTTCCCGCATCTCTCGATATCGCGAAGTGCGTGAGCGCCGGCATCATCACCGGCGGACAGTGCGGCCGGCGGGAATCGAGCGGGGCATTCACGGGTGATGTCAGCATGACGATGTTGAAAGCTGCCGGATGCGCAAGCGTGCTCTGCGGCCACAGCGAACGCCGGAAATTCCACGGTGAGACGGATCAGGCAGTCGGAGAGCAAGTGAAGGCCGCGATCGACGCGGGGCTCACGCCGATTGCATGCGTCGGCGAGACGCTTTCTGAGCGCGAAGAGGGAAAGACATTCGATGTCGTGAAGAAGCAAATCTCGTCCCTGCCGCCGGAAATTTCGATCATCGCGTACGAACCCGTATGGGCGATCGGCACCGGCAAGAGCGCCACCGCCGCGCAGGCGCAGGAAGTCCATGCGTACATCCGCACACTCCTGAAGAATCCCTGCCGCATTATCTACGGCGGATCGCTCAACGTCGCAAATGCGAAGGAACTGCTCTCGCAACCGGACATCGATGGCGGACTCATCGGCGGCGCTTCTCTGAAAATCGAGGAATTCCACTCGATCGTGAATACAGCCCGAACCCTCAAGTAAGCCAAAATCACGTTCTCACCCATGCTCCCCCACCGACGTTTTTCGCGACACCCTGAAGTTCCAAGAGAGTCAGTGTCGCGGAGATACGCGCGGCCGAAATAGCGGCACGCTTCACGATGGTATCCGTGTCTTGCGGCATCGTTGTGAGGACGCTGTACACCGCGGCTTCGTCGGGCGAAGACGGATTGAAGGATCGGAACGTTAATTCCTCCGGAGCGACGATACCGAGTTCTTCCAAAACATCACGGGCGCATGTCGCGATGCGCGCGCCCTTCGCGATGAGCGCGTGGCACCCCGCGAAGGAAGGATCGAAGATTTCTCCCGGCACGGCGAAGACATCCCTGCCGTACTCCGTCGCGAGATCCGCCGTGATGATCGCCCCGCTCCCTTCCGGTGCCTCGATCACGACCGTGCCGAGCGAGAGTCCCGCGATGATTCGATTACGCGCGGGGAACGTGTACTTGCCGGGCGAGATATCAAGCGGGAATTCCGAGAGGAGAAGACCACCGCTCTCCACGATTTCATTCGCGAGCTTCGCATGCTTCGTCGGGAAGATCATACCGAGTCCGTGGCCCAGCACCGCCACGGTCTTTCCTCCCAATCGAAGTGTCTCTCTCGCCACGACGGCATCGACTCCCTCCGCAAGCCCGCTGACGGTCACAAGTCCGCCGCGTACGAACTGCGCCGTAAAATCCTCCGCCACTCTCTTTCCATAATCAGTCATATCCCGCGTCCCCACGACGGCGATGCACGGCTGCGACAGGATCGAGATATCGCCGCGCGCGTAGAGGAAAGGCGGCGGGTCGCCGATCTCGCGAAGACTCTTCGGATAGGATGCATCTTCGATATCGAGAAAAATAATTCCCCGCTTCCGCAGACTCGCTTCGTACTTCCGCTGATCAAATTCTTCGAGTCGCAGGAGTGTCGTGCGCACCGTTTCCTCCCGGCACCCGAGCCCCCGAAGCATCTCCTCCCCGAGATGTTCTTTCGCTTTCTCCAGAGTGCCGTACACGTCGCGGATCGCATCGAATCGCTGCTTCGTAAGGACATTGAGGTAGGACCAGAGTAAAGAACCGGAAGAAGGCATACCTGCAGTCTAGCGAGAAGAAACCCCGAGCCAAATACCCGTATCGACCATTCGACAGACCGAACTCGATTTGCTACGGTATCGCCCGCGCTGACTGAGATGGCAATCGGTTCTTCGTCATCGCAGAACGTCCGTTCATTTGTATATCAGGCCGCTGTAGCTCAGTGGTAGAGCATCGGTATCGTAAACCGAGGGTCACCAGTTCAAATCTGGTCAGCGGCTCCACATACTAGATTCATGTTCG
>CAIJNU010000069.1 GCA_903822115.1 uncultured Candidatus Peregrinibacteria bacterium | reverse complement strand
TGGCACGCATTAAGAATGAGCCCGTATAAATGATATCCTTCATTGGCGGACATTCATTGAGCTTGCTCCCCCAAAGATTACCGAGGGTCTCAGCGATATTCGTATAGAGATGAACCGCCCAGTCATCTCCCGCGGAAGCCCTCTCATCTGCGAAAACGCAAGGATCTTTTCCTGTAGGGATGGCGATACTTTGTTCGCTGCAAATCTTCTCAATGCGTCTGCTAATCGCTCCTCCGCTGATTCTCGCCTCCACACAATCCAACTGCCCACAGCCGCACAACTCAGATTCCTCGTTCCCGAATCCATTCTTCAATGTGTCCTTCGATGGAAGAAATATATGTCCCGGCTCCGCTGCAACCGCTTGTCCGTTGTAGATGCGAGAGCCTCCGTAGCCTGTGCCGATGTTCTCGAGAAGACCCCACTCCTTCCCCTGTCCTTTTAACGCTCCGCCCACCACTTCTCCCTCCAGTGCAGCAGCGAGATCGTTCTCAACGATCGTAGGTGCTCTAAATACCCTTGATATTTCCCCACCAAGATCAAACGGCACTTTCCCCTGCAGACACCGAACATTGGAATTCCTGAGCACGACTTGATGACCGTTGATGACTCCCGGAAGCGCAAATGCGATGCCATTGATGGAATGTCGACATTCTCGAATTGTTGCTCCGATGCCCTGCCGAAGAATAGTGTCAAAATCTGGTTCATTTTGAATATCGAGACTTCTTGATGTTTCATCAAGGATGCGACAATCATCACCCTCGCCAAACTCAACCACCGCGCTACGAGAATTCGTCCCTCCGAGATCTGCAGCCGCAATGCGAAGATAAACCGCGCCAGACATAAAGGAATGGAAGAAAGGGTGTAAGTCTAGGAGGAATATTTTTCACGTCAAGAACCGGCGTTAGGATGCCCGCATGCGCCGAAGAATAATTCTCGCCTACTCGCTCCTCATATCGCTCCTCGCTGCGATGCCCGCCCGCGCCGCCGATGCCGCGTGCACGAAATTCATCACCGACTTCACACCCGGCATCAATGTGCAGCGCGTGCAGCAGACGTGGCTCACGTGGATCAACCGCGTGCGGCACAGGGAGGGATTGGCCGATTACAAACTCAATCCGTTCCTAAACGCCTCGGCGACGAACTGGTCCGCCTACTCTGTGAAGCGCGGCACCATCGATCATAAGCGCTACGCGGGGAGTCCGTACTACGACTACGGCGCGATCGAGAAGTGGTTTGGCAAACGCGGGATGGAATTCGCGAACGTCGACGGCAAGACGTTCACAGAGAATATCGGATGGGGGCCGTATCGATGCGATGCGAAGGACTGCACCTCCTCGCTCATCGCCGCTACCCGCACGACACTCGACTTCTTCCTCTCAGAAAAGAACAAATCTTATCGACCGCACTACAACAGCGTAATGAACAAAAACTTCAAAGAAATCGGCATCGGCGTTGCGTACAGCAACAAGCAGAATCGCTACTACATCACCGTGCACTACGCGACGGCTATTACTTCGACTCCACCGCCGATCTGTAAGTGAATTCTCTTTCTTTGTCAGCGGATACCGCCTTTCTTTATCAAGTGATTCTTGCCCTTCTTTCTCAAGGCGAGATGTGTCGCCTTTCTTTCTCAGGGCAAGAAAGAAAGGCGGAAAGGAAGTGCTCGCGCAACAATGCTTCGTCTTCCACCGCTCTCTTCTCGTATGGTCTCTCGAGAAAATCTCTTCCTTTTCCTGCTATTCCACCCCGTGTTGCGCGCTCCGGCTTCATTGGTGTGTGTTGTTTTTGTGAGGGGGAAGATAAGACAACCCTCCTAGTTGCGCGCCGTTGCTTCATCAGCGG
>CAIJNU010000068.1 GCA_903822115.1 uncultured Candidatus Peregrinibacteria bacterium | reverse complement strand
TTACCAGGAGGATTTGGTGATACCGGGAATCTCGCCATTCGTCGCCAATTCACGGAAGCAGATGCGGCAGACTCCGAAGAAACGCATGTAACCGTGACGGCGTCCGCAGAGTTGGCAACGATTGTAGGCGCGCGTGGAGAACTTCTCTTTTTTGCCTGCGCGCTTGGCTCGGAGATGATCTCCGAGTTTTTTCTTCTGGCTGAGTACGAGGGCAAGGCGGGCCATATTAGGAGATTGCGGACGGGGAAGTATCGGCTATAGGAGCGGAAGAATCAATGTCAGAAGCACCTTTTCCCTTCGCCGAAGACTTCTCCTTCTTCTCGGACGTAAACGGCATACCGATCTCCTTCAAGAGGAGTCTCGCCGGCTCATCCGCACCTGCATTCGTCGTGATCTGAATTTGCATCCCGAAGATGCGTCCGGCCTCAACGGGCGGGAGTTCCGGGAAAATCGTGTGATCCTTGAGACCGATGGCGTAGTTTCCGTGACCGTCCATGGTCGTGGGGAGGCCGCGGAAGTCGCGGATGCGAGGGAGGACGTAGCTCACAAGACGATCAAGAAACTCCTCCATTTTCCGTCCGCGCAGCGTCACCATAGCGCCGACGATGATTCCCTCTCGCGTCTTGAAGTTCGAGATGGCTTTGCGCGCGAGCCGAAACACCGGCTTCTGCCCCGTAATGAGCGCCAACGTATCGGCGATGTACTCATGGAATTCCTTGGAGTCCATCTTCGTTTTGTTGATACCGACGTTCACGACGATCTTCACGATCTTCGGAAGGGTGTACACATTCTTCTTGCCGAGCTTCGTCATGAGAGACTTGGCAATGGGGCCGCGGAGCCGATCATGGAGGGAGACGTATGTCATGGGGTGCGTGGATTAAGATCCGCGTCCGGAAGTTTTCGGAGGAATGTTCTGACTCGGGATGGAGTGATCCTGCTTGCTACGCGCTTCGTCGGGGGCACCCTGGGAATCTACTCCTGAACCGAACTGCATTTTCTTCCAGAACGGCTGTTTACCCGCCGAAGCTTTAGCGGAGGCGGTCTTGGGTGCCTTCACCTTTGCCTTCTCCTCTTTCTCTTCCGCGCTCACGGCCGTCGTCTCTTCCTTTTCCTTCTTCGTTTCCTTCTTGGCCTTCGGCACGCGGATTTTCTTCACCTCCTCACCACTGACCTTGGCAATGCGCACTTTCTTTCCATCCTTCATCACGTAGCCGATGCGCGACGGCTTCTTCGTCTTCGCATCGATGATCATGACTTTCGACGCGTCCAGACTCGCCTCGTACCGCAGGATGCGACCCGCCTCCTGATGCGTCTTCTTGATGTGGCGCGTGCGCATGTTGATCCCACCGATAACGACGTGATTCTTCTCGGGGAGCACACGCATGATCGTGCCGCTCTTCCCCTTATCTTTGCCGCTGATGACGACGACAGTGTCGCCCGTGTGGAGTTTCATGGTTAGAGGACGTCAGGAGCTTGGGAAATAATTTTCTGGTAGCCCTTCGCGCGAAGTTCTCGCGCGACGGGGCCGAAGACGCGCGTGCCCTTGGGCATGCCGTCCTTCTGGATGATGACACAGGCATTGTCGTCGAAACGGATACTCGATCCGTCCTTGCGACGCAGAGGCTTCCTCGTGCGAACGACGACAGCGCGCT
>CAIJNU010000067.1 GCA_903822115.1 uncultured Candidatus Peregrinibacteria bacterium | reverse complement strand
CGAGGAGGACAGCAAGCTCGGGGACTTCATCGAGGACGAAGAGGCCGTGAACCCGTTCGAAGCTACCAACAGGCAATTGAGAAAGGAGAACGTGCACGCGATGCTGGAATTTCTCACGCCTCGTGAGCGCAAGATTATCGAAATGCGATTCGGGTTGCGCGACGGCATCGGGCACACGCTCGAAGAGGTGGGCAAGGAATTTGGTGTCACACGCGAGCGCATTCGTCAGATCGAGGCGAAGGTGCTTCAGAAGATGCGCGATCACCCCCGTTCTCTTACGATTCGCGAGCACGGCGGCGTGCCCAAGCGCATCGGATTCTCACAGGTACACGCATTTACACAGGGTGTGCCTTGTCCCAGCTGTAGGACCGGTTCGCTCGTGGACATCATCAAAGACGGCGAGAAGATCGAGAAATGTGACCATTGTGCCAAGGAGTTCAGAGAATAAGCATCCGTTGCAGGAGAGGAGATCTGCTACCATTTGCACATGCCCAGCACAGTGTCTAAAACAACGAAAGCTGTGGGGGGGACGCCGACAATTTTTGAGAGCGAGTGGAACAAGTTGAACCCCGAGCAGCGCAGAGCGGTCGAGACCATTGAGGGGCCGGTGATGGTGATTGCGGGTCCTGGTACTGGCAAGACGCAGACCGTGGCGATGCGGGTTGCGAACATTTTGCGCAAGACACAGGCACGTCCCGGAAACATCCTCTGTCTCACGTTCTCGACTTCCGGTGCCACAGCGATGCGCGATAGGCTGCGTCTGCTTATTGGTCCGGACGCGTATGGCGTCACGATTGCGACGATTCACAAATTCTGCGCAGACATCATTGCCGATCATCCCGCGCTCTTCGATGAGTGGTCGGCACTCAAGCAGATTTCGGATCTGGAGAAGTTCCGTGAAGTGAATACAATAATAGATCAACTTTTACCTGATTTGGCTCTCATTAATCCAAAGAATCCCTACGGGCGAACGAAGGAGATTCTCGGACGCATCAGTGACGTGAAGCGCGAGGGCAAGACGGTGGAAGATCTCCGCGCAGTCGGCGCGCAGTACGCGGTGGCGATGGGGGAGAAGAGTAGGCCGGGAACGAAGGCTCATGAGCGCAATCTCATGTCGGTTAGGAAGTTTCTAGACTTTATCGAATTCTTCGATCGCTACCAGAAAATGCTGCAGAAGACCGGCCGCTTCGACTACGACGACATGATTCTCTATGTCATTCGTGCGCTCGAGCGCGAGGAATGGCTGCTCGCGGGGCTTCAGGAACGCTACCTTTACTTTCTCGTCGACGAGTTTCAGGACACGAATGGCGCGCAGTATCGTGTCATTGAACTCCTCACGAAGCCGGTATCGCCGGAGGATCGGCCCAACCTCTTCGTCGTCGGAGACGACGACCAGGCAATTTATCGCTTTCAGGGGGCGAACCTTCGCAACATTCTCTCGTTTCACGAGCGGTTTCCGTCGGCATCCGTTATCACGCTCGCCACGAGTTACCGTTCGACCCAGCCGATTCTGGATGCCGCGAACAAGCTCATTTCACACAATACGGAGCGATTGGTGGGGAAGATTCCGGGCCTCCTAAAGAGTTTGAAGGCTCACAGCGCGGAGGAGGGGAGTGCGCCGCTCCTTCTGCGCCCGCCGAGCGACGCCGCGGAACCTTTTCTCATCGCGGATCTTGTTGCGCAGAGATTGAAGTCCGGCATCGCTCCTCGGGATATCGGCATTCTGGTGCAGACGAATCGTGAACTCCGTCCGCTCTACGATGTTCTGACGGGGAAGGGGATCGCAGTCCGCCTGATTGGCAAAAGTGATCTGCTTACGCATCCGCTCGTACTTCAATCCATTGCCGTCCTCCGCACAATCGGCAGTCTGGCTGCAAGCGCCGCGCTCTCCGATGCGCTCGGAGCCGCGTGCTTCTCTCTTTTTCCCTCCGATCTCGCGCACCTCTATCGCATTCGGCGTGAACGGGAGAAACCGCTCATCGACATTCTTTTTGGGCTGGATCAGGATGATGCGGATCTGAGATCCGTGCTGTGGAAAGATCGCGCAAAACTCCTGCTCGTACGCGATCTTTTACAGGATTTGAGCGACAAAACGGGAACACGCACGATCATCGAGACGGTCGATCGGGCGATGCGCGACTGCGGTCTGCTTCCGGAGAATGGCAATATTCATCCTCTCGATCTTGCGGCGTTGCAGGCGTTCTACGACAGGGTGCGGGAGTGGACGAGTGAGGATCCGAGCATGACGTACGATCGATTCCTTCAGAATCTCGAGCTCTACGCGAATCCGGATTACGACATACGTCTGAGTTTTGATGCGCCGCACCTCGTGACGGATGGGGTGCAGCTCCTGACGGCTCACCAGAGCAAGGGGCTGGAATTCCACACGGTCATTCTTGCGAACTTTCGCGAGGGCCACTGGGATGCTCGGCGACATCCGGGTTCGATCTCGCTTCCGGAGGATCTGCTCTTTGGATGGGAGAAAGAGCAGAAAGCCTACGAGAAGAATCAGGATGAGAGACGTGTGGCGTTCGTCGCGATGACGAGGGCAAAGCGCGAAGTGATCCTCTCCTGTCCGCGGGAGCTTACGGCGGGAGATAAGACGAAGTCGGTGTCGCCGTCCGCATTCGTCGCGGAAGCGGGCCCGCTACCCGAAGAAGATCGCGGTATTACCGACCCAGAACATGCATCGCTGCTCCTTCTGAATTCCCACCACGATCTCGATCAGGAATTCAGGGATTTTCTCACGGAGAGACTCAAGACGTACGCCCTCTCGGCCACCGGCCTCAATCGCTTCCTTCGCGATCCGCAGGAATTTCTCCGAGTCGATCTCCTCCAGGTGCCCCAAGTTCATGACTTTGCACTTGCTTATGGAAACGCCGTTCACTGGGCGCTGCGACAGTGGGCGCTCTCCGTGCAGCGTGGCGAAGCTCTCTCGCGAGAGGGGATCGTGGAGGCATTTCGCCGCTATCTCCTCGAGCGTGAATTCCTTTCTCAGGCGCAGCGTAATCTGTTGATTCATCTCGGAGAGTCGGCGTTACCTCGCTACTTTGATCTTCGCCTCGCTCAGTCGGTGCCCTTCATCGATCAGGTGGAACGCGACTTCACCGCCCGCATCGGCGCGATTCCCATCAAGGGCAAAATCGATCGTATTGATCGCGACGCGCCACAGGCGGCTGCTGGAATGGTGATTGATTACAAAACGGGACGGCCGCAATCCGAAGCGCAAATTCGGGAAGGGGATTACTTCAGGCAACTGCAGTTCTATGCCGTGCTGCTCGAGCGCTCTTATCCGTCACTCACGCCGCGCGCGTTTGTGCTCGAGTTCATTGGAGAGCGGGAAGAGCATCCCGTTGCTCGGGAGTTAGCAATTTCCGATGAAGAGAAGCGCAACATGGAGCGACTGATTGCCGCTGTTTGGGAAAAAATATCGAACCTCGATTTCTCTCCTCTACAAATTCCCTCGTCAAAAACGGATTCCGATCACTGAGCCGACTGACAAGCGGTGTCGCAGGCTGCGGAGTTGCTTGGATTGAACAGTCTTCCTCCTCTGCGCTTGCAGACTTCTTGCGTGAAACCCGGAGCGCAAGACGTACCCGGTTGCAGACAGCAGAATCCTGTCTCGAAAGTCGCACTTGATTGCGATACCGACGGAGCCGAATTCTTCTCCTTCTTTGCCTTCTTAACCACTGTTTTCGTTTTAGAGGGATGAGGAGTCACAACGGGGGGAAGGCATTGCTTAAGCTTCTCATCCCACACCAAATGCAGCTTGGCATTGCAAACGGGGTTCGCTGCTGGCTTCCTCATCATTGCGAAGCCTATGCCGATAGCTGCCACTGCGACAAAAAGAATGGCGGCGATGATAAGGAGACGAGATTTCATGATGGAGAGGAGGAATAGTCTCTATTTGATCGTCATGGTCTGGGAAATCTTCGTTCCTAATTCCGCGTACGGTGCGGACACGCTCAACATCTTGTCCCTGCGCATGATTTTGTAGACGTAACTCTGCGTAGGTAGTTTCTGGAGAGGGTCATAGGGGATCGCACGAATGTAATCTTTCACAAGAAAACCGAAAGGCAGGCCTTTGCATGTACTCGTAATCTTTGGGCAGATTGCAGTAGGATTCGTCGGAAAGCTGAAGGGGGCGGCAAAGTGATGATCCTTCAGATAGGAGTAGACGGCGTAGAGGAGGTGACGAACGTCTGCGACGCGTTGCGCATTGCGCGCCTCAACAAATTTCTGTGTTACAGGATCGACTGTCGGACAGTGAACGCGAGAAGTCTGACATTTCTTGTACGTCTCACACCACTGCAGTCCCTTTCCGCATTTTGTCGCGGCTGCCGAAAGGGCGACGGGAGTCGAGAGAAATAGAATCGAAGGAACCATGAACAGCAGTGCGGGGGCCCAGAGCCGTTTCATAGAAGGGGAGAAATCGTTCTTCAGCTTACCCTCTTTTCGTGCAGCGAACGAGTGACGGTTGGTGAAAGTCATGGTGCAATCTTCTCTAAGAGAAAGCGCCGAAATTGTTCCGTTGCTTTTCCCCTGTGGCTCACGCGGTTCTTTTCTTCGAGTGTCAGGTTCGAAAACACGTGATCGAAGCCGTCGGGTCTGAAGCATGCGGAGATGGGGAGACCCGGGAGGTATGGTGCCTCGAGTGTCTCGGTGATCGTTCCCTCACACATTCCCTCGAAGAGACGAAGTCCGCTCGATGCATCGAAGTAAGCGAGCACACAGAGAAACTGCGCGCGCTTGTTTCGCTCACTTTTCATGCGCTTGAGAAAAAAATCGATCCATTCCTCGTCGGAGGCATCAGGCCCCGCCCCCCATCGGCGTGTGTGGAGTCCAAGTTCGTTTGCGAGAGCTTCGACGACGATGCCTGAATCGTCGGCGACGGTGGGCAGCGCGGATTGCGAGAAGTAGAAGCGAGCTTTGAGCTCGGCATTCTGGGCGAATGTCGTCCCCGTTTCGGGAGGAGGATCGCCGATTTCAAGGAGCTTCGGCGTCAGAATCTTCAACGGCAAACCTTCCAGCCCTTCGCTGATCTCCAATACCTTTCCTTCGTTGTTCGTTCCGATGAGCAGATCCATGCGATCAGTATAGCTTTGGCGCACTCTCTCGTCTCTCACTCTTCACCGTTGAGCAGATCCCAAACGAGTTTGCGTAGCGCTTCCTCTTCCTGCTCCGTCAATTCATCCGAGGAATTGTGGAAGGGAATGGAGAAGGCATTACTGTGGTTCTCATGATCGGGCGAGAGGTCCATAGGGTGGGTGTGAATGTTTCTG
>CAIJNU010000066.1 GCA_903822115.1 uncultured Candidatus Peregrinibacteria bacterium | reverse complement strand
GCGAACGCCGTGGTCCACCATCCGTCTCCGTTCCGAGCGAGCTCGGAACTTCGCCGGGATTGTTATCATTGATAAAGCTCGTTCGAGACAAAGGAAAAATGCCGCGGCGTAGTTCGAACCGAAGTGAAAACGAAGCCGGGCACTCATATACTACTTTCAAATAATACCCCTCGCCCGTTCGACTTCACTCAGGGTGAATCCTGCATTAGTAGATTTCATCAAAGTAGCAGGATTCACAGTACACAGTCTCGGGACGGTTGGGGGCGTAGGTCGTTTCCATCTCCTTGGCGCATTTGGCGCAGGGGTGTCGCCAGAGTTTTCGGGGATTGCGGAGAGCTATACGACGACGGTGACGCTCGTCTGGATGCAGATGGGGGACGGGCAGACGCATCGTGCGGTAGAAGCCGAGTTCCTGCTTGATGATCTTGAAAGGACGCTTGGTGGCCTCGCACATGATTGCCCAGTTGAGGATATCATCGGGAATGTTATCAATGGCATCGGGCAATTGTGATGCGGCGATGACCTTCGTAACCTTTGGTATCTCATCTTTCTCGTCCCTCCACTTCCACTTCCGTTTCGAAGCTTCTTCCTTCGTCATTGGAAAGTATTCCTGAGCGACGGTTTCGTTGTAAGCAAACGGTGAGGGCGTGATTGGGAAAAATTCCCCCCACTCTCCGTTCTCACGCATGGAGGCGATGATCCGGGGAACAAGTCGTTCGTACTCTTCCTTCGTGTATTGTTTGTTGAGGATGCAGTATTCGTTCTTGTGGAGCGAGACACAGCCGAAGCAATGCTGCGAGGCACGCGAGAAGAGACAATACTGCAAGAAGGAAGACTTCGGCCAGATGACGGCGCAGAACTGCAAGGAGTAATCCTCAGGGCAGGCAACGGACTGGTACAGCAACTCGCTGCCGGGGATGCCGGTGCAGTCCATGCAGTCTGTGGGCTTGAGTCCGAGACAGCAGTATGTACAGTCCTGTGCCTCCACGAGATCGAAACAGTGCTTCGCGTTCTTACAGGAGCGCAGATGATCTCCCGTCGAGTGTTCACACTGTTCCAACTCCGCGAAGCGTCGAGGGAGCTTTCGTCTTAGCATCTCGAATTGTTCGGCGATCTCGGCGGATGGGAGATTTTTCTTTCGTTTCTCATATTCTTCTTCCGTCAGTTGCTCATTTAGGATGCAGTACTGTTTGTTGCGTTGTCCGACGCACCCGATGCAATCGCGGCAAGAATGACAATCGTAACAGTACTTGCAGTCGGAACAATTCTGACATTGCTGTAAGAAGCAGGAGCCGTAGCATTTCTTGGAGTCGACACATTGGTACAACAGCTCGGAGTCATCGACGAACGTACAGTCGACGCAGCTACGCGAACGGAAGAGGTACGTGGAGTAGTAGCAGTCTTCGTTGTAGTCGGAACTCGAAAGGATGTAGCAGTTCCGATTCTGCCAAGAATAGTTCGTGAAGGCGCTGTTCTCTGCATCTCCGATTATGAGATGCGGCAATGGAGTGGCTCCCACCAACTCAAAAAATTGTTCGGAGAAACTGCGTGACGCGTCCCACTCTTGTCCAAAGTGTCGTGCATCAAACGATGTACTCCACCAGCAGTCGTGGCAATACACCCTGTAAGAAATGCCGTCGGGAAACATCGCCACGATCTCTGCGTTGCACTTGCTGCAGTTTCGGCGATACAGCCGAAGTTCATTGCGATAGGTCAGTCTGCGTTGCAGACGACAATCAGGGCAGAGCGTCGGCGGTGGTATCAGTTCCTTCTTCCCGTTGAATACGGGTGATACTTTCTCGTAGAACGAAAGATCATTCTGCATGATCTCGAATGCCGTCTGACACTGGTGGCAGGTCTTCTGCATTGGCGGTCAGTATACCTCCTTTAGATAACACGCCTCACAGCACACAGTCTCGGGACGGACGGGTGCATAGGTCGTCTGCATTTCGTTCCCGCACTTCGCACATTTCCTCTTCCAGAGTCGTCGGGGATTTCGCTGAGTTTTGCGTACCCGGTATCGGGTGTCCGGATGGAGGCGCGGAATGGGAATCTTGTTCGATCGATAGAATTCCAATTCGGATTTTTGAAGACGGAACGGACGGCCAGATTCCTCGCAAATGATCGCGACCGAAAGGATGTCATCGGTGGCATCTTCTATACGCTCGGGGAGATCCGAAGCGGGGAGCGTCTTGATCGTACTCGTAATTTCGTTCGTTTGATCTCGCCATCGGAAACCTTGTGCGAGGGCTTCTTCCTTTTTCGCCGGAAAGTACAAATCGGCTGTGGATTCGTTGTAGGTGAATGGCGAGAAGGAGGAAGGAAAAAACACGCCCCACTCGCCGGTTCTTTGCATGTGCTCAATGATCGTTGGCACGAGCTTCTCATACTCCTCTTTCGAATACTGTTTGTTGAGGATGCAGTACTGCTTCCTTCGCAGCCCGACGGATCCGAAGATGTTTTGTGAATTGAAGATGAACATCGAATAATCAATATTCGAAGAGTCAATCACGAAGTTGGAGAGACGAGTTTGATGTGCATTGAGCGTCGAGATGGTGTCGTAGCAGAGTTCGGAATGCTCTCCGAGCAGCGTGCAGCGGAAACAATCTTTGGATCTGCTTGCGAAAACGACGTCACAGAGATCTTCCGATGAGTGGATGTCGAAGGAGTTTAAACAGTTCTTGGAGTTCTGCTGGTAATCGCCGGTGCAATCGATGCATCCGATATTGTGCGCTGCCTTCACGATGCGATGAGAGAGGAAGGATTGAAATTCGTTCCGGAAGGACTTCTCCGCGGCATAGGAGCCGCTTCGAAGCGCCGCTGTTTCCTTCTCATACTCTTCCTTCGATAATTGTTTATTGCGGATGCAGTAGGATTTCTGAACAAGATCGTGACAGAGGACGCAGTTCTTACAGCCCGTGCAATCGCTGATGAAGAAGCAGTCGGAACAATTCTTGCAGCTGAACGCACTGATGCATGCGTAGCATCCAATGGAATTGGAGATGTCGAAGCACAACTCGCACTCGTTTGAGAAGTCGATGTCGAGGCAGGAGCGGTTATGCATGCAGAGCGTCCCGTACATCACTGCGTCGTTGTAGTCTCCGCCGAAGACGAGGTAGCAATTCCTGTTACCGTACGTCATGTTGCAGTAGTCGCTGTTCTCGGCATTGACGTTGACGAGCGCGAGGCGCGGCACGACGAGATCCAACTCGCGGAATTGTTCGAAGAAAGGTCGCGAGAAATCGAATGGTCGGCCCATCTCCATTGCGTCCCAGGAATCTCCGTACCAGGCTTCGCCGCGGTATACTTTGTAGGGCGCTTCTTTGGAGTAAATGGAGATGATGTTCTGTCCGGTTGCGTCGCAGGTTCGGTGGTAGAGTTCGCGGCTATTGCGGAAGATCAGGCGCCGCTTCTGATCGCACGTGAAACAAATATCGGGAGGAGGGAAACCGACGCGTTCGTACCACCGCAGTTCCGCCGGCGAATAGTCGTAAGTCGCCCTGCACGTGATGCATGTGTGACCCATGAGTCGCCAGTATACCCGCGCAGCGTCGATCCCTTACAGTCTTCACCGCATCATTTCACGCACGGCTTGGCCGGCACAAAATGAAGCTCGTAGGAGCCTTCCAGCGAGCGGTAGTTCGTGTGGCAACTCTTCGGCCAATTTCCGAGAGGTCGCCCCAAGAAGCTCATCGCGAACGTGGCGCTGGCATTGCATTTCCAGTGCATGGCAGGCACGGTGACGGAGAAGCGGAAGACTTTGCTCTGACTCGAATAGAGGATTACGGGAGGGACTCCCGTCGGAAGAAGACGTATCTCGTTACCACAGTCGTACAAGATGCCGTTCGTATCGGTGGTGCAGTCCGCCGTGTGGATCACGACTTTGGGATCGAAGGAGGCGAGCGATACAGCATTCGAGACTCGGTACTGGCTCATTGTTCCCGGAAACGCGAAACCGGTAACCTTCATCGTGCATGCTTGACCCGCGAGATTCGTCGTCTTGACGGCAACGAGGACGGTCTGTCCCGGCTTCATCGGGATCGTTGCGAAGGGGGGTGCGCCGTTTTTCTTGGTGGTTGTGACGAGATTTCCGTCGACGGTGAAGGAGAGGGGTTGGGGCTGGGGATCGGTGAAAGCGGATGTGCTCCGGAAGGGGACTATGCAGAGAACGCAGACAACCGTGACGGCGATTGAGAGGAGCCCAAGCGTTACAGCGGAGACTCTGGAGTGCATGTGATGAATGATACGCCTCCTCCCGCGAAGAGACATCATTCAGTGAGTGAGAACCGTCTCAACTTCTCTGATCGTTTCCTGGAGTTTCCCTTCTCGATTGAGGATTTGCAGTGTGCAGAATTTCGCCATGGAGAGTTCCGTGTCCATGCTCTCAATTCGATGGGCGAGCTCCTCATGTGAAATGGGTGCTCTGTGCGTGATGCGCGCAATAAGCTGCTCCTTATTTTCCGGAAGGATGAAAACGGAAACGAGCGGATAGCGCGGATGTTCTCCCGCGAAGAGCGGGTGATTGCGGATACTCTCAAATCCCTGCACATCCACCTCTCGCACGACGGTCTTGCCCGTTTCAATCGCGGGGAGGATTTCATCCTTCAGCGTTCCGTACCGCGCTCCGTCATGCACCTGCGCCCATTCGAGGACTTGTTCTTTGCGGATCAGATCGTCGAATTCCCCGTCGGTGAGGAATCGGTAGAGATCGGTTCCTTCGCGCGGTCGTCGCTCCCTGGTCGTGGCGGACTTCGGAAAAACGAACTCGGGGTGTTTGCGGCGAAGCTCCTTGAGTATGACGCTCTTCCCGACTCCGCTTGGCCCGATGATGAGAACGAGTTTTCCTGTAGGCACATTGGCATGGTACCTGAAGCTCTCCGAAGAGAAAATCGCAGAGGAAAGATGCCTTGGAGCGTTATTGATAAGAATGCAAAATTATGCTACAATTAAAGCAAACATACCCACAATGTCGATACCAATACATGAAAGATTTCGGCAAGCGAAGTGGTCTTCGCGGGAACGCAGACTCCTGTTTCTTATCAATCAAACTGAGGCGCAGGAGATTCTGGAGAATGGAGGGTCACGTAGGACGCTGACAACGGAAAACATGGCGAGAGAATTGCATGATGCGATGCATAAGCGTTTGACGAATATTGGATTCTTCGATGCTATCAAATCCTTCGGGAAGGGGAGAGCACGTGAAAAAGCCGCAGAGAAATTCCTCGATGCCGCTGCGATACAAGAAATACAAAATAAGACGGACTTGGCTTACGGATGGATTGGTCACCTTGCTCACACGAAGAAGTATCGCGAGTACGTCTCTCTCAAAAATGCCGTTAAGGAGAGGATGCGTGAGGAATTGGAGACGTACGTTCGCGCGCGCATCGAAAGAGTGGACAGGCTGAGTTACGCGGCAAGAGTGTCGGCAAAATTGAAAAATTTGGATTCATTCGTTTCGCTGCAGACAACGGATGACGTCATGGCAAACGCGCTCGCAGCCGTTCAGAAGAAATTGCAGAAGGTGCGTGCGAAGGCGGAGCAGAAGGGGATGGGGATTTCCGATGAATGGAAGGAAGGTGCTCAGAAGGAGAGTGCTCTCAAGCAGCAACTCATACGCTTCGGAGTCGTTTCGGTTCCTCGTCTCGAGTTGCTCCTGCAGAGCAATGCGGATGGCAACAATGATCTCATTGATGCCATTCAATCGGCTTCATTCATTGATCCGGAGGACCCGGATCCGAGGGCGCCGCACATTGAAGAGAGACAACTCTGTCTGAGGATTGCGAAGCAGCTCAAGGGCGGGATGCTCCTGCGAGATGCGTATCAGGGATATCGCAACTTTCGACTCACGCAGCGAACGGGCAATGAGCTCCCGATTGGGAAGAGATTGCAGACTCTGGCCGAAGATCCCATTGGTCGACGCGTGCAGCTTTTAGTTTCTGGATCCGGGAAAGTGGATGCCTTCGTCGTTGCGCGTGATGGTGATTACCCCGAGGCACTGATTCTGCAGGGGCCGGGGTCTCGACGCTTCGTCCTCATCACGAATCAGAACAAGCTCGGATACATGGAGGGATCAGACTTCCGCTTTGTCACTCTCACCGATTCCACATTCTCCATCCTCCAGAATTAATATGATTTCCATGCCCGACTCCGCAGCGCCTCTCACACAAGAAGAATTCCTTCAGGCAATTCAAATCTTGCCGTTGGAGAGTCAGCAGGAAATGCTCCAGAGGATTCGTGCTGAGGGGGGCATAACCGTGGATCATGGAAGGGAGATCGCCGCACTTCTCGATGCGGTGATCGGCGACCCCAAAGATCTCGTAGATGAAAGGATGGAATTAGATGAAGTCTCTCGAAGTCTCTCGAAGCAAGGAGGGCCGGCGCATGCGGCTTCTTCTGAAGAGGTACCAGGGTTGGATTGGGTCCAAGGAGACATGCGCGAAACCTACGATCGATGGTTTTCGGATACGCAGCAGATTGAAAGGGATGCGGGTGCTCGTCTCGAGAGAGAGGGGGAGGCGGGGAATCGGGCGCAGATGGAAGTGGTACGGAGAGGTCTCAAGAGCTCACCTAAGAACAACTGAAATATGGCTCTGGATAGGGCTCTTTCCTAATTGCTCGGCTCGACAATTTGCGGTATACTGGTCAGATTTGCTCTTTGACAACTTCGCCCTATCCCTTGGCAGGGAGAGATGAGGAACGCCGCATACTCTGTTCGCCGCTTCTCATCCCTCCCTGCCTCTCCGCGGCATATCGACTACCGCGACCTGAGGTTTCCTCATTCGTGAGGGATCTCGACTTCTCTCCGCACTGCGGAGAGTCAACAAAAACAAAAAACTCGCCCACGGAGTTCTGTGGGGCCGATGCCCGAGCATTCGGGTTAGCGACACAAACACACACGAGCCGCACGCTCTCAAATCGTGCAAAGGGTAGGGAGAATGCACTGAAAGTCGCAGTGCGTCCTGCTTACCCTCTGCGGTAAGCAAAAAACCCTCCGCTCTGCGGAGGGTTTTATTTAGTGCATGGGATTCTTCGGCTTCCTCGCTATAATCATCGCATGCCGCGTGCACGCATTGCCTTACTCTACGTAGGGGGATCGATCGGAATGGTCATGAATCAGAAGACGGGACGCATCGAACCTATGGAGTCGGTGAACATTATTCATCAGGCGATTCCTGAGCTGCAGAAGGAAGTCGCGCTTCAGTTCTACTCGCTCTCCAATGTCGGGTCTTCGGAGATCACGCACGAGAACTGGGTCGAGATTGCCGAGAAGATCCGCGATCTCTACGACGCCTTTGACGGTTTTGTCGTGGTGCACGGGACGAACACGATGAGCTACACGGCCGCCGCGCTCAGTTTTGCGTTGCAGCATCTCAGCAAGCCGGTAATCCTCACCGGAGCACTCCTCCCGATCAATGATCTCGCGGGGGACGGGCGCATGAATCTCATTTTCGCCATTCGCGCCGCACAGCTCGATATCGCGGAGGTCTGTGTGGTGCTGGGGCCGAAGGTGCTACGCGGCAATCGTGCGAAGAAGGTGGACGAATCGCTCCTTCAGACTTTCGACAGCCCGCGTTTTCCGCCGCTCGCGGATTTCTCCAGCGGCGTTCACCTCCATCCGTGGCGGATGGTTCGACGCAAGCGGTCGCTCATCGCGCATCCTTCTTTTGATCCTAACGTCCTCGTCATTACGCTGACACCGGGTATCACGCAGGAGTTTCTCGATGCAATCCTCGCCATTAAGCCCCACGGCATCGTCCTGCGCACGTACGGAACGGGCATGCTCCCCGAGCGGCTCTTCCCGTGGCTCCGCCGGGCGGCGAAGGAGAACATTCCTATCGTCTTCGTCTCTCAGTCGCTGAGGGGCGGGGTGGATCTCCATCGCTTCCGCAAGCAACTGACGCTCGAGCAAATCGGCATCATCTCTGGGAAGAACATGTCCTTCGAGTGCGCGACAGTGAAGCTGATGTGGGCGCTCAAGCAAACGCGAACGCCGCTGCGTCTCCGTGAGCTCATGGAAAAGAGCGTGGCGGGAGAGGTTGACGATTGATCACGGGGTTACTCGTTTTCGGTTCCCGATTTGTCATCCTCCTCGTCGTGTTCGTGCTCTTTCTTGTCCAGGAGTTTCTTGCCGATGATCGATGTGATGGCGCCGCCGATGATCAGACCGACGACGATCTTCTTGGCGATGCCGGTCCTCTCCTCTTCACGCTTCCGACGAAAAGGCCACATCGGAGGGGAGTCTAGCAGAGTGGTGGATCGAGAGCATCTTTTTCCTCCGTCAAATTCCGTATCACCAGGAGATGTCGGGATACGTGCGTAAATGACCGAGTACCAGCTCCTCCACTGATTTGAGCTTGTCCTCGGATCTCGCCTCGATGCAAATGCTGAGCTTGGGACTCGTGTTGCTGTAGCGGATGCTGGCCCAGGCGCCGCCTCCGAAGTCGATGCGCGCCCCATCGATCGTATTAACCGGATACGATTGCTTGAAGTACTCGGTCGCACGTCTGACGACATCGATTTTCTTGTCGTCGGGGCACGCGGGTCTTCGTTCGTGCGCGAGGAAAACCTTGGGGAAGTCCGCGCAGAGCGCGGAGAGGGGTGTGCCTGATCGCCTCAGGATGTCGAGAATTTGCAGCGCCACGATGAGCGCGTCGTCGTAACCGTGCGCCACGTCTTCGAGGAAGAAATGCCCCGACTGTTCGCCGCCGAGCATCGCGCCGGTCTTGCGCATGACGTGCTCCACGAAGGAGTGTCCGACCTCGCACATAACGGGCTTCCCGCCCCACTTGAGGATTTCCGTCTCGAGCGTCGACGACATGCTGACCGTGAAGACCACGGGAGTGCCCGGGAATCGCTTCAGGTAATCCTGCGCGAGCAGCAGGAGCACCTCGTCGCAGGTGCGGATGGTTCCGCGCTCGTCCACGATGCCGAGACGATCCCCGTCCCCGTCGAACGCGAAGCCGATAGAGGCTTTCGACGAGACGACGAGTGCTTGCAGTTCGCGAAGCGTTTCGAACTTGCTCGGGTCGGCGGCGTGATTGGGGAATGTTCCGTCGGGAGTCGTATAGAGCCCCGTTGCCTTCGCGCCGACGCGCTTGAATATTTCCGTGCCCGCCGGTCCTTCCATACCGTTGCCGGCGTCGAACGCTACGGTCATGCCCTTTCCCGCCTCTGAGAAATTTCCTTGGAGCCAATTGAGATACTCTCCCAGTCCGTCGATGGTTTCGACTCGGCCCTCTCCCTCGACGAAGCGCCCCTCCTCGATGCGTTGCCGCAATTTCTGGATGTCCTCTCCGGCGAAGGCGGCCGCGTCTCGGATCTGCAGCTTGAGGCCGTTGTCCTCCTTCGGATTGTGGCTCGCGGTGATCTGGAGTCCTCCGTCCAACTTGCGTTCGCAGATGACGAAGTAGTTCACGGGGCTCGGCGTTTCGCCGATCATCAGCACCTCGCAGCCGGAGGAGAGGAGGCCTTCCATGGTTGCCTTCTCGAAGCCGACTCCATGTGTTCGCATGTCTCTTCCGAGGGCAACGCGCGGATGCTCGAGTCCGTAGAGTTCCCGAAGAGTGGAGCCGAACGCTTTGCCGAGGAGGTAGTAGATCTCTTCGGAGAGGTCGCCATCGGCTCTGCCGCGGATGTCGTAGGCGCGGAAAATCTGGGGATTGATCGTCATGCGGGGCAATCGTAGCGAAAATTTCATCCGTTCGCATGGTGAATCGCGTACACTTTCGGGCATGGATCGCGTTCGCATCGTCGGCATTCTCAACGTCACGCCGGACTCGTACTTCGACGGCGGAAAATTTGCAGATTCCGTTGCAGCAATAGAGCGCGCAGGAGAGATGCTTCGGGATGGAGCGGATGTGATCGAGGTGGGCGGAGAATCGACGGGGCCTGCGTCATCAGATGTGTCGGCGGAGGAAGAGCTCAGGCGGATCGTTCCGGTCATTCGGGGGATCCGATCTTCTTTCCCGGACGCCGTCATTTCCGTCGACACGTACAAGGCGTCCGTTGCGGAGGCGGCTCTCTGCGAGGGGGCGACCATAGTCAACGATGTGACGGCGGGCAGAGCGGATGGTGCGATGTTCGAAATCGTCGCGAAGATGAAAGCTTCCATTATTCTCATGTATGCGAAAGATGCGTCGCCCCGCACGACGGTCGAGCCCCGTCAGTATGCTGACGTCATCGTGACGGTGAGAGATTTCCTGGAGGAGCGCAGTCGCCTCGCAACGCAGAAGGGGATTGCCGCGGCGAAGATCATCCTCGACCCGGGGCTTGGACATTTCGTTTCCGCCGACGCGCGTTACTCATTTGAAATCCTCGCGCACCTCGAACAGTTCGCGTCTCTCGGGTATTCGTTGCTTGTCAGTCCCTCCCGCAAGTCGTTCCTCGCCGGGCAGCGCAATCTCCCGCCGAAAGATCGCCTCCCCGCCACGCTTGCCGCCACGGCGATTGCGGTTTTGCACGGCGCAGGATTCATCCGAACGCACGACATTGCTCAAACCAGAGAAGCGGTCGAAGCGGCGCTCAGGATGTCTCGATCCAGATGATCATGCTATCGCGCTGACGACGAAGTGCACAAGCGCGAAGCTCACGCCGATGATTACCAATCCGATGAGTGCGCGGAATATGAGATCGCGCGCCTTCGTCACCTGCTCTTGTTTTCCGAAGCTCAGGATGATGCGGATTCCGGCGTAGATGACGATGGCGACCGCTATCAGCGTCGCCCAAGCCAGAATGAAATCGACGAAGCCGATCAGGGTTGAGGCAAGGCGGTAAGAATCCGCTTGTCCCGGGAGCACAGCAGCGTTGGGCGTGAGGCCCATCGTGAGGACGAGTACCTCGCGTATCACGATGATCACGATGCCGGAGACGACGGTGAAGACGGTGCGGCGCAGTGATGCCGTTCCTTCCTCACTTCCGGATTTCATAAGCGCCTGGAGCGATGACGCGATGATGCTGAACATGGCAAGCACCGCGACGAGCCCGAGCGACCAGTTGATGATGACCATGACCGTGTCCGAAAGGATGGAAGCGCCTCCCGCGACATCTCCCCGTGGCACCTCGCCGCTCGTGCCGTAGAAGGCGTTGATGAAAGGGGAGCAGAGGTAGGCGAGGATCAACCCCGTCACGCATTCGATAATGAACGTCTTCGCCTTTTCGCGCACTTCATCCTCTTGCGAGATGACCATTCGAAATCCCATTACGACGATCAGGAGGAGCGCGATTACCGCGAAGATCGGCCGGATTTGCTCCACCACAGTGATCATGATGCCGTTGAGTCCTCCGACGTTCGCACCTGAACTCTCCGAGACGAAACTGCTGGCGCTCGGGAGCATTCCGCCCACGGAGTCGATGACGCCCTGGATGTCCGCGGCTTTCGCCGCGGGAATGCCGAACCAGCCGATCAGGAGAGAGAGGAAAGCCATCAGACGACGGGAACATTGAGGAAGAAATTGATGAGCGTGTAGGAGATGAGCAGGATCACGAGGATGAAGATGCACGTGAAGATGATGTGCTTCACTTTTTGAATCAGGGATTCGTTCACCGAGAAGATGAGCAGGACACCCGCAACGATGATCGCGATGATGACGCCCGTGCCGATGAGGGAAATGAGGAAGTTGCACAGTCCGATGACTTCCGCGATGGCGTATGTGAGGTCGGCGGATCCCGATCCGGGGTTGGCGGAGAGGATGATGGAGTTCGCGAGGAGCACGACGGCGACGCCGACGAAGCTGTTGAAGAGACGTTTCTTGGCGCGATCGACCTTTGCTTGTTCTCCCTCGGAACTGATGAGGCGGAACGATTGGAGGACGATATTGACCATGAGCGCGGTCGCGAGGGCCAGCTTCAGGTAGAGGATGGCGTTCATGAGAGGTGCTTCAATGTTCGAGAGGAAGACGACCTGCCCCCCCACACCTTCGATGCCCGGGGCGAATGCCTGTGCCGCCCATCCTGCGACCGCCACGAGAATGCCTCCGACCGCGAGGTACAGGTACGCCATCTTCGATTCGGTGTGCGAGCTTTCCTGCGAACTGTAGACAATCATTTTCCCCGCGTATGTGACGAGCATGAGGAACGCAACACCTACGAAGAGGATTTGCAGAACGGGGATGATCTGTCCCACGTACCCCGCGAGCCCCTCGGCGCCGCCTCCGCCGCTCGGGGGCGGGATATCGAATGCCCACGCCATCGTCGGTTTGAGCGCCGTGAGGCCGAGGATTGATGCGAAAATTTGTTTCATGAAATCCAGTAAGTATACCACAAAATGCCCCGGAAATGAAGGAGGGTTCCGCAGGTACGGAAGGTGTTCTGGAAAGCAAAAAAGCCTCTCAAATAAGCCGAGAAGTTGTTGAATGTCTCCATCCCCCATTCTAAAATGCCGCCACCTATGGATACCTACTCACCCGCTCACAGCCAGCCCGTCATCCTCCCGCGTTCGGTCGAGGCGCAGGTCTACGGTCTCTTCGCCCTCGCCATGGCGCTCACGCTCGTGGGCACCTTCGTCGGCATGCAATTCGCAGAAGCACTGCTCAGCGGCGGGATCATCTTCGTCTTCGTCATCGCGGAACTCGCGATCATCTTCACGTCGCGTTGGTGGGTGAATCAGAGCCCGCTCAATATTCTGCTCTTTGGTCTCTTTCCGCTCCTCTCCGGCATCACGGTCACGCCGATCATCCTCTCCGTTGTCACCGGGTACGTTGACGGCGGAAACATTCTCATCAACGCGTTCGGCGCGACGGCCTTCATGGCCGCGGCCGCCGCAGTCTTCGCGCGCACGACGAGCTGGAATCTCGGTGTGATGGGCAAGGCGCTCTTCATCGGGATCATCGGATTGATCGGTGTCGGTCTCTTGCAGATCTTTTTCCCCAGTCTCCAGACCGGAGCGACGGAACTCCTCGTCTCCGGCGCCGGCGTTGTCATTTTCGCGCTCTTCACCGCCTTCGATATCCAGCGCATTCAGCGGATGGGGAGAGCCGGGGTCAATCCCTTCCTCCTCGCCATCAGCCTCTATCTCGATATCTTCAACCTCTTCCTCTACGTACTACGCTTCATGCTCGCCATTTCGGGCAATAGAAGGCGAAGTTGGTGAGAGACCGGCTTGACCGCAGTATTTCGTATCCCTATCCTTTACGCCCATGGCCAAGCGACCTACACCAAAGAAACGCAAGCCCAAGAGCAATGGGCGTATGCAGCATAGTATCTTCGTACTCCACGAGGTGCGCCGAATGCGCAATCTCCAGAACTCTCCGTATGCCACGATCGCCGAACCCAAGAACAAAGCCGATAAGGCGCTGAAGGGGATCACACGCGTCAAAGCGTGAGGTGGTTGTAAGAGGACTTGAAGAATGATTCCGAGGAGTACAATTTTTGTATGGAACTCGTTGAGCCATCGGATCGATACCGAAAGAGCTTCGAGGAGGCATTGGTTGAATTTGGATCAGAGATTATCCCTGGAGCGTACGCGCTCCTCTCCTGTAGCACCGTGGATGAATATCTCGAGCGCGTGCGGAAGGATGCGCGGGGTGAGGATCTTCCCGAAGGATTCGTGCCATCCACGACGTACTGGTTGATTGAGGATGGCGAGTACATCGGGCACGTCAATATTCGCCATCGTCTCACGCCGGCTCTGGAGAGGCTTGGCGCACACATCGGGTACGCGATCCGGCCGAGTCGGCGCCAAAAAGGGTATGGGACACAGATGCTTCGCATGGCTCTTGAGAAAGCGAGGCAACTTGGGATTGAGCGAGTTCTGATCACTTGTAACAAAGAGAACGTCGCCTCTCGTACCGTGATCGAGAAGAACGGCGGAGTCTTTTGGGATGAGATAGAGGTTGAGGGGAGGCCGGTGCCGACAATGCGATTTTGGATAGAGAACAAGTGAGGATTCCTCCCATTGAGAATCCCCCAAAAACCTCTACCATACCCGCAGCCTATGGCTCGCCGTCGCCACCTATCGCGCATTGCCGTCATGCAAGTGCTCTTCGAGCGCGAGAAGCGGCAGGAGCTGATCGAACCTCAATCGGCCCTCCTTCGCGATGGACAGGAGTTGGGAGAGATTGATACCCCGTTCGCGGAGGCTCTGCTCGACGGAGTGCTTACGCGCGAGCGGGAGGTTATTGAATCGGTGCAGAAACACGCGCCTGAGTGGCCGATCGAGCGCATGGATCCCATCTCAAGGTCCATTCTACTCATCGGCGCCTACGAGCTGCTCTTCGGCGCGGATGCGCCCGCCGCCGTCGTCATGAACGAAGCGATTGAAATTGCCAAGGAGTACGGGACGGAGGAAGGGGGAAAATTTGTGAACGGGGTGTTGAATGCGATAGCGCACGCAAAGTAGGACGTAGGAAGTAGGACGTAAGACGTAGGTATTGGTGAATACTCTTTCTGCTACGTCCTACGTCCTATGTCCTTCATGCCTTCTTCTCTTCTCATCATCTTCTTCCTCTCCTACACTGTCCCCAATGCCTCCTCCAGCTTCCTCCGCACTTCTCGAGAAGACCATCGGCGTTCGGTTCCATGATAAGGAGTTGCTGATGCAGGCGCTCGTGCACAGATCCGCGTCGCGGGAGAGCCGCACCCATGGCAACAACGAACGACTGGAATTCCTCGGTGATGCGGTACTCGAGCTCGTGACGACGGAGTACCTCTTCCGTCTCTCGGGCAAGTCGGAGGGCGAACTCACGAATTGGCGATCGGCCCTGGTGCAGGGCGATCACCTCGCAGTGGTCGCTCGGGAGCTCAAGCTCGGTGAGTATCTCTTTATGAGCCGCGGCGAGGAAGCGAGTGACGGCCGCAACAAGCAATCGACGCTCGCCAATGCGCTAGAAGCTCTCATCGGCGCGATCTATCTCGATCGGGGCTTCGAGACGGTGCAGGAATTTTGTCTGCAGTTCATCCTGCAGGATTTGGCGAAGTTGCTCGCGGCCGGCAAGCACAAGGATGAAAAGAGTCTTTTCCAAGAGATCGTGCAGGACAAGGTAGGCGTCACACCGCACTACGAGGTGGTGGAGGAAGACGGCCCGGATCACGACAAAAAATTCACGTCAGCGGTCTTCATTGGCGCGGAGGAGGTTGCACAGGGAACAGGTAACAGCAAACAGCGTGCGGAGCAGGCTGCGGCGAAGGAGGCGTTGAAAGTGAAGGGGTGGAAGTAATTCATGAGAGACATCGCCTTTATTTTCCAAAGATTCGCTTTTTCCTTGTCAGGCGCGAGGGTTTCGCCTTTCTTTCTCAGAGCAAGAAAGAAAGGCGGAAAGAAAGTGCCTGCCGGCAGGCAGGCACGCGCAACAATGCTTCGTCTTCCAGCGATCTCTTCTTCAATGGTTTCTCGAGAAAATCTCTTCCTCTTCTTGCTATTCCATCCCGTGTTGCGCGCTCCGGCTATGTGAGTGTTGGTTGTTTGTAAGAGGGCAAAAAAGCTTTCAGTAGGATCCGCGCACCATCGGGTCTTTTCTTCGATCGCTCCGATTGCTATCGAAAATTTGCAGTGACATTCCGAGCCTTCCGATAGCAACACGAACTTCCTCGATATCTGCACTAGCCACATCGATCATCGGCCCATGGGCCGATAATGTCGGTCTAAATCCTAGGCTAGTGAGGGCTTCAGTAGTGTCTGGAGCATCATCATCATAGAATCGCTCCATTGCTGTTCTATCGTGGACGAGGCAGGAAACCATTGGGAATGATTGTCATCCCATCTTGATCTCGATGTCAACACCGCTCGGGAGACTCAACGATTGGAGGCTCTCGACGGTCTTAAAAGTCGTCTCGGAGAGGTCGATGAGTCGGCGGTGCGTGCGCATCTCGAACTGGTCGCGCGCATCCTTGTGCTTGAAAGTCGATCGGTTCACGGTGAACTTGCGGATCTGGGTGGGGAGCGGGATGGGGCCGTGAACGATGGCGCCCGAACGCTCCGCGGTCTCCACGATCTTCATTGCCGCTTCATCGAGAACGGTGTGATCGAAAGCGGAGAGACGGATGCGGATCACCGAAACTTTCGGTTCCTTCTTCACGACGTCCGGCTTCGCGGCGACAGCTGTGGCTCCCGCTTTTGGCCTCGCATGAGATGCCGCCTTGATTTCTTCCTTTGCAGCCGGCTTCGCAGGCTTGGAAGCGACTTTCGCGGACGGTTTTTTGGAAGATTTCTTGGCGGCGGGACTCATGGGAGAAAGAGCGGAAGGAAGGGGGGAGAAACCCCCGAAAATTACTTGATGATCTTGGTGACGACGCCCGAACCGACGGTGCGGCCACCCTCGCGCATGGCGAAGCGCGTACCGGCCTCGAGAGCGATCGGGGCACCGAGCTCGACATTGACCTTGAGGTTGTCGCCCGGCATGACCATTTCCACATTGGCGGGGAGTTCGACCTGTCCCGTCACGTCCGTCGTGCGGATGTAGAATTGCGGCTTGTAGCCCTTGAAGAACGGGGTGTGGCGACCGCCTTCCTCTTTCGTGAGGACGTAGATCTCACACTCGAAATTCGTGTGCGGCGTGATGGAGCCCGGCTTGGCCAAAACCTGACCGCGCTCGATATCCTCGCGCTCAATGCCGCGCAGGAGGAGTCCGACGTTGTCTCCGGCCATACCCTTGTCCAGGAGCTTGTGGAACATTTCGACGCCCGTGACGACGGTCTTGCGAGTCGGGCGGATGCCGACGATCTCCACTTCATCATTGATGTTCACCATTCCCGTCTCGATACGACCGGTGGCGACGGTGCCGCGACCCTTGATGGAGAAGACGTCTTCGACCGACATCAGAAGGGGCTTGTCCGTCTCGCGCTTCGGATCGGGGATGAACGTGTCGAGCGCTTCGAGGAGCTTCTTGAGATTCTCGATTTCCGTCGGATCTCCTTCGAGAGCCTTGAGGGCGCTTCCGCGGATGATCGGTGTCGTGTCGCCGGGGAATCCGTACTTCGTGAGCAGTTCCCGCACTTCGGACTCGACGAGTTCGATGAGCTCGGGATCCTTCACCATGTCGCACTTGTTGAGGTAGACGACGATGTACGGCACGTTCACCTGACGTGCGAGGAGGATGTGCTCGCGGGTCTGCGGCATCGGTCCGTCCGCAGCGGAGACCACGAGGATGGCTCCGTCCATCTGGGCGGCGCCCGTGATCATGTTCTTGACGTAGTCGGCGTGTCCCGGACAGTCGACGTGCGCGTAGTGGCGCTTCGTGGACTCGTACTCGACGTGCGCGGTGTTAATCGTAATACCGCGCTCCTTCTCTTCGGGGGCGTTGTCGATATCGGCGTATGCCTTTTTCTCTCCTTCTGGTGAGAAGTTGAGTGATAGGGCGGCGGTTAAGGTCGTCTTTCCGTGGTCAACGTGACCGATGGTACCCACGTTCACGTGTACCTTGGAGCGATCAAACTTCTTAGCGTCTGCCATACAAAAGGAGGGAAAAGGGAACTGAGGTGTGACAAAGACACAGCCTCATTAAGAGCGCAGGCAGTCTAGGGAACAAACCTCATGGTCGTCAACAGCAGATCGCGAAATTGATGAAGATACAAGGACGTGCGACCCAAAGCAGTTTTGTCAGGAGGAAACTTCCACATTGAGCGAGAGTCCTTCCTCGATCGCAAACGGCTCGGTTTCCAGTTCCCGGCGCAATTCTCGGCGCATCAACCCCTCGCACATCGTCGTCCATCCCATGGCGATGAGGCGCGGAACGGTCCAATTGAAACGGGGGAAGTGCAGGGTGTTGATGACGGTATTGGTCGTGAGTTTCTCGAAGACGCTGTGACGGTTCTCCGTTTCGTTGCCCGGGATCTCCAGGCAGAAGCCGATTTCCCAAGGATGGTGCGCGTCCGATCCCACGGCGATGAAGTTGTGGTTGGGTTTCTGGTAGCGACTCAGATCCACGCTTGCTCCGGCACGCAGACGATGGCGGAAGCGCTTGAGGAGCGGGCGCAGGGCGGGGTACTGGAACAGGTGTTCGAGGAGGAGGAAGGACGCGTTGAACGCCTCGAACGCGGGCACTGTGCTTAGGAATTCCTGCATCTCCTCTTCGGTTGGATAGAGCTTGCGCAACGTTGAGCTGACGATGAGGGGATGAGGGATGAAGTAGTGAAGGTCGCTGTTGCGCAGATAACTCAGCATCTCTCTCAGTGTCATCGCGTAAGGTTCGAGGAGGCGGGGATGTTCGTCATACCAATCGTGTTCGGCGAAGGCGATGATATCGATACCATGGCAGTCCTTCGCGACGAGCTCCGCACCCGGAAATACGTGCGTCTTGTCACCCTCCGGTCTCGCAGCCGTCAGGGCACGGTAAGCGCCGGGCGCATCCTTAAAGGTGTGCTCCGAACAGATGATGGCGTCGATGTGCTTTTTGGAAAGCGCTCTCCATATTGCCCTCAGGCGTCTGGATGCATGCTCGCCTTGAAGATTGGGATGGAGGTGATAGTCGACCTTCATAGAACCGATGCGAGAGTATAGAGAGATCGATTCCGGAAGGGAAGTGGCGCTCCTCCCCGAAATGTTTTCGTTTATTGGAAGCCAAAATTCACTTTTTGAGAGGGGAGTGAGCTTGTGGGGTCGGAATCCTCTTTTTGCGCCAAATTTAGACTTACCCCCCGAGGCATTTGCTACCATGTTTCCGTGCGTTCACGTCAGCAGTTCTCCGTCTTCACGGAACACCTAGAACACTGGTTCACAAGGCATAAACGCAGTCTCCCTTGGCGCGATTTGAAGATGGCGGACGATACGCAGCGCGCGTATCTCATATTGGTTTCCGAAGTCATGCTCCAGCAGACCCAGGTGGCGCGCGTGGAGGTGATCTTCAAAAGATTTCTGCGCGAGTTTCCTTCCGTCGACGTACTGGCGAAGGCTTCGAATCGAGAGGTGATTCTTGCGTGGCAGGGGATGGGCTACAACTCCCGGGCACTGAGACTGCGTGATGCGGCGAAAAAAATTGTTCAGGAATTTCACGGTGTCTTCCCCAAAAAAATGGAAGACCTCCTCGCCATCAAGGGCATCGGAGCATACACCGCCGCCGCGATCAGAAACTTCGCCTTCGATCTCCCTACGCCCTGCCTCGACACGAACATCCGCCGCATTATCCATCGCGTCTTTTTCGGCGCGGAGAAGAGGGATGGGACGTGGAGGATGGACGACAAGGCACTGTTGAAGACGGCCACGGAAGTTTTGGAGGAGGGGGGAGAGACGCGTCATTGGCATGCGGCGCTGATGGATTTCGGTTCACTTGTTTGCACGAAGCGGAGTCCCAAGTGCAACGTTTGTCCTCTCAAAAAAATGTGCAAAGCCGCTTTTAAAGTTCGCTCACCGCTCTCCGCTCTCCGCTTACCGCTCTCTCGCGAACCCGGGCGCGAGATTGCCGGTCGCTTCGTTCCCAATCGCATCATCCGCGGACGCATCGTCGAATATCTTCGTCGCACTCCGAAACGCTCCACGCTCGCCGACATTGGCGCGCATGTCTGTATCGATTGGGATGCGAAGGAGCACGGGGGATGGCTGCGAGGAATTTTGGAGAAGCTCGTGAGCGATTCTCTGATCAAAGAGAAGAGGGGGAGGTTTGTGTTGGGGTGAAGAAGGAGAATATAAAGAAAACAAGGATGTCCTTGCCATCCTTGTATTCCCTGATTGCTTCGTCTTTCTCTACTTCGCCATCTCCTCAATTCTCCTCTCCCGAATCACATTCACCTTGATCACCCCCGGATACGTCAGTTCCTCTTCCACTTTCTTCGCGATGTCCTTGGCGAGCTTCTGCTGACCGAGGTCATCGATTTTCTGCGTATCGACGTAGATGCGGATTTCGCGACCGGCGGAAACGGCGAAGGCTCGTGAGACGCCCTCGAAGGATTTTGCCACTTCCTCCAGCGCCTTGAGACGCTTGAAGTACTCTTCGATCGATTCCTTTCTCGCACCCGGCCTCGCTCCGGAGATCGCATCCGCGGCTGCGACGACAAACGCCTCGGGTGAGGCGATCGGCGTGTCCTCGTGGTGAGCCGCCACGCAGTGGATCACTTCCGGCCGTACTTTGAAGCGCTTGCAGATCTCCACGCCGATCTCGACGTGCGTGCCCGTCACCTCGTGGTCGAGCGCTTTGCCGATGTCATGCAGGAGACAACCTTCGACGACCGTCTGCACATCCGCGCCGATTTCCTCCGCGAGCATGCGTCCGATATTCGCCATTTCCACGGAGTGCTTGAGCACGTTCTGTCCGTAGCTGGTGCGGAAGCGCAGTCGCCCGATGATCTTGAGGAGATCCTGCGGGTAGCCGGCGATGCCGAGCTCCTCGGTGGCGCGCTTGCCGAACTCGAGCATCATCTTCCCCACCTGTTCCTTCACTTTCGTGACGACTTCTTCGATGCGCGCGGGTTGGATGCGTCCGTCCTGAATCAATTTCTCCATCGAGAGCTTCGCGACGTAGCGGCGGACGAGATCGAAACCCGAGAGGACGATCGCGCCGGGTGTGTCGTCGATGATCACATCGACGCCCGTGGCCGCTTCGAAGGCCGTGATGTTGCGTCCTTCCTTCCCGATAATCTTCCCCTTGATGTCATCCGAGGGGAGTTGCACGACGGTCGCCGTCGATTCGCTCGCCACTTCCGATGCGAAGCGCTGCATGGCTTCGGCCATCAGGTTCTTCGCCTTCTCCTCGTACTCGCTCTCCATTTCCTGATGCTTGAGCTTGATTTGCTTCGCGAAGAATTCCGAGTATTCCTTCTCGTATTCCTTGAGGAGGATTTCCTTCGCCTCCGGTCCGGTGAGCTTCGCGACCTTCTCCAGCGCCTCCCGATGCTTCTGACTCGCCTCGGCGAGTTCCTGTTTCGTCGCCGTCACTTCCTCCATTTGCTTCGAGAGAACACCTCGCTGACGTTCGACCTCCTTCGCTTTCTCATCGAGCGTCTTTTCTTTCTCCTCGATGCGACCCTGCTCCTTCTCGATCTTCGCTTCCATTTCCGTCGCATGCACGCGCGCCTCGCTCAAGATTTCCTTGGCGGCCGCTTTCGCTTCCAATTCCGCGGATTTAATTTCGCTTTTCGTTTCCGTCAATCTGGCTTCGAGCTTCGTGAGATTTCGTTCCTGTTCGTTTATCTTCGCTTGCAGGGAAGAGGAGATTTTCTCACCCTTTGCAAACCAGAACCAACCGATGATCAGACCAAGGACGAGGCCGCATCCGAGCAGCGCGGCAAAGGTGATGATTTCCATAAAACATGAGGGGCAGGGAATAGGGAAGCCTGCCATTCCTCCTGTGACTCAGGATGTTCTCTCTAGCCGAAGACGGACTGTGTGAATCGACACGGGAAATCGGAAGAAAATTGAGTCAAAGGGAATGGGGTAGCGCGAGTGTACACCCACGAATCTGTCCGCGCGAGGAAATGTGGATTCTTGGCTCTCGAAAGCCATGAGACATGTTCAACGGTGAAGGTGGGTTCCGTGATACGAAGGAACGCGGATTTCGACTCAGCGTGAGGCCAAATGTCCGTCGCCATGCGCACGAGAGTGTTCGCGCCCACTCGAACGCGCGCACGGCGAATGTAATTCTCGGGTCATGCGCATGCGTCGTTGGTTCTGCTGGCTCCTGAGTCTCTTCCTCGCCGTCCCCTTGCTGGGGGCGGACAGAGTCTGTGCGAAAGCGGTGATTTCGGAAGTGATGTGGATGGGGACGAGCCTCTCGACCTCCGACGAGTGGGTGGAGATCGCGGGCCTCGACTCCGCGTCGGGATCGACGGCTCTGGGCGACTGGACGCTCACGACTCTCGATTCCACGGGGAAGGAGAAGATGCTCTATCACTTCGGTTCGGGCGCATCCATCGGTGACGGCCAATATGCCATCGTGAGCCATTACCACGCCGACAGTTCGCGATTGCTCGCGGAGCCCGCCTTCGTCACGACGTCCATGTCGCTTCTCAATAGCAAATTACTTCTGCGACTTCGCGATGCGAGTGGAAACATCACGGATGAGGTGGATGACGGTGCCGGTGATCCCTTCGCGGGAGCCAATCCCTCCGGCGGGCCGAAGGCGAGCATGGAGCGCATCGATCTCCGCCAGCCCGGGACGTTGCAATCAAATTGGACGACCGCGTCGCAGGGGAGGGGATTTGACGCAGGAGCAACGGACCTCGGGACGCCGGGTTTCGCCAATGATGTCACGCTTCCGCCACTCCCCGATGCCACGAATTTCCTCTGGTCTTGGCTCTATGAGAATTCTCTCCTCACACTTGTTCTCCATTGGATCACACCTGTTTCGGTTGATATCACTTCACAGCGCCTGAGCTTCGATCCGGTTCTCCCTTCGGGGAGCGCGAGCATTCTGCTTTCGTCACATGCGAGCGGTGCGGAGATTTTCGGGATGCCGTTTGGCAGCGGTTTCCATATTATCTTGCAATCTCTCGGGAGTTTAGGAAGGATTTCTCCGGGAATAGGAATTCAAGTTAAGCCCTATCCAAAGCCAATCTCAGGAACCGGATCTTCCAGTAGCTCGCAGAGTGTGAGCAGTGGCTCAGGAAGCGGTTCATTTTCATCATCCTCGGAATCGTCGGTATCCTCGGGATCCTTAATCTCTCCTCTGCGCATCTCGGAAGTCTTTCCCGATCCTCCCGGAACGGATACGGCGAGTTTCGTGGAGATTGCAAACACCGGGAGCGGTGCGATCCCATTGAGTGGATGGAGTTTGATGTACGGCTCTCATGAGTATTCGATTCCCGGATCTGGTGCGCTTCTCCCGGGACAGTATCTATCATTTCGCAAAGTAGAGACGGATTTCGCTTTCAATCATGGAGGCGGGACTGTGATGCTAAAACACGATGGTGTCGTTTGGGACACACTCTCATATCCGAGCCTTCCGGAAGGTGTGAGCTTCGGATTTCATCAGGGAAGTTCATCAGCTCTTGGCGAACTCTGCTATCCCACGGAAGGCGAGAAGAATGAACAGCCACTGTGGAATCCTTCGCTTGTCTTGCAGTCGGGCGTGATGAGGGCGATCGGACACGTGACGGTGAACTTCGTGGCAAATGCCACTTGGGGGTTTGGCGGTCCGATGCAATGCTCTTTCTCCTTTGGGGATGGGAAGGAGAGCGACAGCTGCAATCCTCCCTCTCAAGCCTATGAAGATGTAGGTGTCTATACCGTGAGCGCAACCATGACGAATGCGTGTGGTAGCACAGTGACACAGAAGGAGACAGTGGAAGTTCTTCCGGATTCTTCGACGACGTACGCGACGAGCGGCTTCGTTGCGAATGCGCAGAGCGTCTCGAGTTCGTCCGCTGCATCTTCTTCCGTCTCCAGTGTTATCTGCATCCCCAACACAGCGAGCGGTGTCTTGATCAATGAGTTTCTCCCAAACCCGCTTGGCGATGACAAGGCAGGGGAGTGGGTGGAGTTGCGTAATCTCACGAACCAAGAGATTTCGCTCTGCGGGTGGCAGCTTGCTGCGGGTTTGAAAACGATCAGTGCATTTGCACTCGATGCATTGGAGATTCCTCCAAAGGGCTTCCTTATACTCTCACGATCATTGACGAAAATCTCGCTTACCAATGAAAGCGGAGAAGTTCGTCTCTTCGCTCCAGTACTTGGAGGATCGGGAAGACTCTTGGTGCATAGTGTTCCCTATGAAAAAGCGAAGGACGGTTACTCCTACGCGCGCAAGGACGACGGAACTTTTGCATGGACTGAGACTTTCACGCCCAGTGCGACGAATGAATTCCTCACGAGTGAAACTTCTTCGAAGAGTACAAAATCAATACAGAAAATCACGCAAACAAAAGCGCTCAGTTCAAAATCAAGCAGCGCGAGAAAATCCTCATCTTCGCGTAAGTCTCACTCAGGGGCCTCGAAGAGCTCGCGAGCATCTTCTCGGTCATCGACGCGATTTCAAAATCCGTATCTCGCTCAAGTCGGTTCGGATGGGGAGTCGGGCTTCTTCGGAAGGGAAATCTTATCGTATTTGCCGATACTTACGGTGGGGATTTCGTTATTGATGGTGAAAGTAATGCAATATTTCCTGAGAAGAAGAACCGTGTAGGTATGTGCGAAACTTCGATCAGACGAAGAATCTAGGGCATAAACACCAATTGACAAATTTAATAAAAATAGTACAATATATGCATATGCATATCTATTATGATATTTACCATACTACACCAGTAGGATCCGCTGATGTTTTGATCAATAATGCTTTCTCTTTGAGGGAAAAAAACGATGCCGAATTTCCCGGTGCAATTGAAGCTATCGGCAATGATACCTTGATAGAGGTGAAGAAATTACTTGCCGCCACTTCAAAACCTTCTGCAAAAGAATTTTCTGAAATTCTCGCAGGGATTCTCATGGCAAAGAAAGAAGTCGTGAGACGAATGAAGGCTGTGGAGGAACGTGCGCGTCGTCGTACCGACGTCCAGCATGGATTTCGTATGTGGGCGATAGAGGCTGCTGGCGGTACAGATTTAACTGAACCGCTGAAGCAGTATGAGCAGGGCAATCAGGGTATTAGAAACAAAGCACTTTCGACTACCAATTTTGATTTTTTAGTTTCTCGACTTGAGGATGCTCAGCTGAAGATCATTGCTGCTTTCGAAGATGGAAGAGAAAGGGAAGGGGACACGAGTCTTAAGAAACTGCAGATTGCTGGTGAAGCTCTTGCAAGTTTGGCAGAAGATTGCCCGAGGGGCACAAAACTGCCTCCAAATTTTTCTAGCACTCTTTATTCAGCGATTTTTGATGACGCTTCGCAGAGCGAAGCTGCACTCGACAGCATAGAAACAGTGTTGAAGGACGCAACTGTCTCAGATGAAAAGCGGCAGTTTATTATAGAGCAACTTCGATCCCAGAGAGATCTTGCACAGGAAGTCCCACCCAAGGTGAAGCACGGGTGGATGGCGAGAGCAGACATTATTAAACAGGTTACAAAGCCCGAAGTTGTTAGACCTAAAGACGACAATCCTTGGCTCGGACAGCTTTGCAATACGCAGAAAAAGAAGACTGTGGAACTCACTACCGATACCGGTGCGCATTTTCTTCTCTACATTGATGGTGAAGGAGAATATCACGTTCTCACTTCTTCCATGCCACGATCATATGTGCCAAAGACCTACAATTCGAAACTCGCGAAAGAGGTAGTCGCAGGCGAAAGTGACGCAGGGAATGTGGAATGGCCGACGTCCAAGCCCCTCTACATTCACGTCTATCCGGAGGCTCGAGTCCGTGAGGCACTCGATGCTTTGCCGAACGGGTATTCGATGTCCTGCAAGGTAGCGTCGAAGAAGTCTTATGATCTCATCCCTGCCACCATTAGCAAGGACAAGGAGGGAAAACTATCAATATCTGATACCGATGAGCACAAGGGATTCATGAGAAAAATAACTTTTAGGAATTCCAAAAACACTCCATCCATCGATGAAATTCAGAAAAATCCCGGTCGCTGGATCCATCCACAGACGTTGCAGCTCTTGCCACCGAAGAAGCAGAAAAAACCTCTCGTTCTTGATGCTATTGCTACGACTCCTGATGCCGATGCCAGTGATTCCCGATCGCCCGATTCTGATACTACTACGTAATCGCTCAATGACAATCGCAAGTATGAGAGCAAGGAAGGATGTGTAACCCGTAAACAAGATCTCTCCCATCTTATGACACAAACAATTCCCGACGACACGCGCGAGCAAGCCGAATGGCTAGTCATAGATCCGTCGCTCAAGCTGCCGGTGAGGGCGGATGCAGGAGCAGCGATAGAACCGATTCGAAGAGCAATAGCATACACTCTCGCACCCGCATTATATCAGGAGGGATACAGGGGCGAACCATTTGCGGATGTGGTCGATCTTCAATCGCGAGAAGCGCTTCAACTCTTCACCGCTTTCAGGGGGAGAGCTCTCAGTAGCAAAAAAAAATGGCGTTCAGTGATAGGGCAGGAGATGAAGCCGCCGAACAAAAAAGAATATCTCGCGTGGGTGAATACCCTTCTCAAGAATTCCTATGACTATACCGGGCTTTCCGAGTCTTTTCTCTCGGGTATTCCAGATGACTTAAGGCCTCCACTTACAGACGCTAGACCTTCACCAAAAAGCTTTCCTCCTGAGATTCGAGAATCTCAGAGACTACTTTATCTGATCTCGCGCAGTCGCGATCTACGCGGGAAAACGCCGAAGCAGATACTCAAGGAGAAAAATATGAGAGTGATCGTTCCCGCTCTCTACAGCGGCCTCATCGCAATGCTTGCCGACCAGGCAACCGATGCTGAAAAGGAGCAAGCTAAAGAAGATGCCAAGAATGCTCTCAAGGCTGAGATCAAAGCTGGAATAGAAAAAAACGGAGAAACAAAATCCTCGCCCTACTCTCCCCTGAAGATCGTGGAGGCGAATCAGGCTTCGCTCCGCAGTCTCTTCTCCAAAACGGGTCGCATTGGTTCTGCTTCGGGGGCAACGATGTCGAGCTCGATATTTCACACGCTCGGTCAGAAAGCGATGGGGGGATACGCCGAGGTGATTCCGAAACCCGAGCCTCCTCCCGCCCCTCCGCCGCCCGCAGCTGCTCCTGAGGCGAAGGAAGCCGAGGGAAAGGAGAAAAAGCCTGAGGAGACAAAGAAGCCGGAAGAGCCCAAAAAGGACGAGAAAGACGCGGGGAAGGATAAGAAGAAATAGCGCCCACCAAAGCCAAGAATGAGTACTTGAGCGGGGGAGGGAATTCGGCCTACCTCTGGAGGCGATTTTCTGGTACAATAGTCAGAAACCATTATGACAAATACCAATACCACACCGACGCCGGAACCGAACGCGCAAGAGCGGAAGGATTTGCCAGGCGGGGTCAATCTTGAGGAGAATGATCGTCTCAACCATGCGACGGAGATCGCAGCGATTCAATCCGAGATTCGCGCACTGACCGGACAAGCTTTGGACAATACGATCCCCGGCAGGAGAAATCCGAGGAGATTGTGGCTTACCCATCGTCCCGCAGCTACCCCCGGTCGCACCGCTGCGATTAATCTGCCACTCACGGCGAAGATTGCGGAGAATTTTATTGAACCGATTGCCGGACATCTCTTTGCTGCGACTCGCGAGGCTCCCGCCTTGAAAAATATTCAGACCACGATTCGCAATCGGTTCCGGGAAATTCTCGCGGCGCGTCGCAATCAGGGGCGTGCGCCCACCGATCGCGTCAGTGAACCGATTGTCATCGGTCGCGCGCTCCTGGATGCGGTGTATGAGCAGATCAAGGAGACGGACTTGGAGTCCCTCGCGCTCAATATCGTATTGCAACTGCCAGTTCCTCGTAGGAGTCACCGCGCATATTCGCACTACAATCAGATTCGCAATCATTATCTCGATGCGGGCGGCCATCATCTGACCAACGAGGGTCTCAAGCTCCTCGAGAGACTGCGTCAGGGCAATGCGAATCCGGGAAAAGTATTGCTCGCATTTTCGGCTGCTCTCGATAGCCAATTCTATGATCCCGAAGTTCCTACTACTGACCTCGATCCCGTCGATCCTCTTCCTGGCGGCGTGCCTCGTCTGAAACTCAACACGGTTCTTGGGTTACCGTTGGGTGGAATACCGGAAAGAGAACTTTCTCGAAAATATCAGAGCGTGGCAGAAGCTTACGAGGCCTACGCGGCTTTTCCGCAAGATCAGCTTGTATATTCTCAGCCGCCTCCAGTGACTGGTGCTGGTATTACTGATGAGTCTGCGTACCGACGCAGTATGGATAAATATGATAATGCACAAAGTTCTGTGCTGAGTATTCGCGACTCGCTTGAGGGTTTGGTGCGTTATTACTTTCCAGCGTATACAAGGGTAGGTGCAGGACCACTGCCTGCACCCGTACACACAGTCCCACCAAATTTAGTGCCTTTTCTTCAGGTTGCAGTGACGCCTGCTGCCACACCCGCAACTTATGTGAAGACACAGATCGATGAAGTGTTGAATGCACTACAGCCATGTGGAACACCCCCTTCAGTTCCTCGCTCTCTTCAGGTTAAAGAAATTCTCAAAAATGCTTTCGGTGGCACGCTATCCACAGCAGCCGAATACAAAGCGAATAGCGAGAAGGGAGACAACGAACAGGGTCTCACCGGCACCGACGCCTGTAACAAAATTCTCGCGGAGTACACGCGCAGGGTCGGCGGAGTCGATGAGAATACGGCGAAGAAAGCTCTCGGGAGCCTCACGGGTCGTGTCAGGGTGGCGGAGCAAATGCTCCGTGAGGATCGCGAGCAGCAATCCGGCGTCGCTCCCGCATGGGATGTGAAGGATCAGCGAAAGGAATTTAATAAGATGCACAAAGATGCCAACAGAATCTGGAACACCTCCTATCCCACGGAACTCTTCTTGCGAGAACTCAATCGCAGAGAGTGCATCGGGCTTCCCCAACCGAAGCATCCGATGAGCGAAGCGAACAGTCTCGATGCGCTGCAGACGCGTTATTACACGTTGTGGTATGCGACGAATATTCTTCCGGCGGACGATCCGAGACATCTCCCATTGAACAGTGTCATTGCCGAAGAGCTTGTCAGTCTTCGCAAAGCAATCGTCGAACGACACTTGCGAAATATTTCGAACGTTCTCGCACGAAAGGGTATCGATAAGCTCAAGAAGGAGGACGTTGAAAAAATGGGTCTTCGTGGCGCCAATATCGACGATCTCCCATTCGATGAGATTCAGGATCGCCTCTTCCAGATGCTCAATGAAAAGAAGCTTGAGCCGTCCATGCAGGAGAAGGCGGATGCCAAGCTCAATCAGGCGATAAGGCCTCTCAAGAAGAGGGAGGATGTCAGGGCCAAGTGGCGTGGCCGCTATAAATCTGCGGCGAAGGGGACGGGAAAAGCGACGCTATGGACTTTGTCTCGGCCGTTCCACTGGGCCAGAGGCGAAGGGTACGCGTTGAATCCTTTCACATGGCCAGCACGCATAGTTAAAGGAACGTACAACACCATCGCGCCACGCGCGGCGGGCTTCTGGAATCACCTCATGGCCAAAGACAAAACCCTCTTCAATTAAACTCCATGCACACCCCCCATTCATTTACGGCCGGAACCGAGAGCGAGGCGCGCCTGTGCGCGCTTGGGCCCGACGCGCTCGGGGGATTGCCGGAGACGATGGCCGCTACCGGTGAGATCGCGAAGAACAAAGATATCGTGAAGGCGTTGGATTACTACGATGGCGTCATCAAGACGGAGGGCAAGTACGACGCGCTGCGCCGGGAACCCGACAACACATTCTTCCGAGCACTCCTCCTCAATGGGATGCTCACCAAAGACGACGAGCGGCCGCAGTACGGCGCCGTCGCGCGAGAGGATATCAACGTCACCGACCCCTTCGATACGGTGACGGATCGCAAACTCGAGGAGGCAAGGGCGAAGTTCGAGTCGATCCCGTTCGATCCGCAGAAGGCGGAAGCCAAAGAGAAGCGCAATCAGGCTCAGGAGAATTTGGACGGTCTTCCCGAAAAACAGACGAAGGAGAAGGAAGATGCCGAAGCGAGGGTTGCTGAAGCTAAGAGAATAGTGGATGAGGGTGGGGGTGTGGATCCTCCCAAAGCAAACATGGAATTGAACATGGCAAAGAATGCGTTAGTCCTTCTTCCTGATAAGCAGAAGAAGGAGAAGGAAGATGCAGAGAAAGCCCTCAAAGAAGCCCAGAAGAAATATGACAGCCTTCCGGAAAATCGGAAGAAAGAGAAGGCGCAAAAAGATCTCACAGAGCTGAAGAACGATGCGAAGAAGGCAAAGGAATCGCAGGAAACATGGGGAAAGGGACTCAATCTCAATTCTTCATCGTTCAATGTCTATCGCACCATCGATCAGTACCTCGATTGGAAACGACAACTCGACGACATCCTCACGCGGCAGGGCATTCCCGTCACCCAGATGCAGTCTGCCGATGCCGTTCCCTATGCGCCGCTCATCACAAGAGATCAGTACTTCAAGTTGCTCGTTTTGATGTCGCGAGGTCAGAAGGCGGGGATCGAGGAGGCTGCAACGAGAAAGGCAAGCGGATTGCAGGGGCTCCTCGACAAAGTCGAAGATCCGAATGAGAGGGAACATAACGAGTACTTCGTTCCGCACAACTCCGCCATCCTCCGCACGGGAAACATCTACCGCGATCTCGCCGTGGATTCGCTCGGTCCGGAGGAAGTGCGAGGTTTGGTGGGAACGCCCCTCGGCCCCGTGGCGCGCCAGAGATACTGGAGACTCGTGACCGGAGCGGAGAAGGCGCCGTACATCCTGCAAACCGGAATGTCGGCGGCGATCTGGAGGACCAATCCCCGTCTCGCTCTGCCCTTCCTCACGTCGCCGGAAACGCAATTCCCCCCGACGGAAGGCAATCAGAGGTTCATCATGGATCTGCGGTACTTCTACGAGAACGAGGAAGGTCCCAAGCATCTCACAGGACCCGGAGGACTCACGAAGGATGCGGTGCGCGCGAACCTCGAACTCATCATCAGCAGTCTCCTCGAGACGCAGAACGTCCTCGCGAATGGCGCCAAGGAACGCGCGAATCTTCGTACGAATGAGAACTTCGCGGAGAAGGTGGAGAAGAACGTCGGCGGGTACTGGGAGTACATCAAGGATTACCACGATCATCCGGTGGGATCGATGATCGCCGCAACGGCGGGTATCCTGGTGCTCAAAGGGCTCTACCGCACGCTCTTCAAGAACAAGCAGAGAAACATCACGCGCTACCTCGCGTACGCCGCGATCCTCGGCACGGCTGCCGGACTCTATCAGCAGCACGAGGGCGGCAAGGCGTGGTGGGAGAGCACGTTTTCGAAGATGAAGGATTGGTGGGACAGGGATCACAAGCTCTCGCCCGACGAGCAGACCCTTCCCAATTACTGGGTCCGTGAGTGCAAGATCAACGATCGACAGAAGCGCGATTGCTTCTCGCTCCTGGAGCCGCAGGATTCCTGCACCACGCTGCAGTGGTACGGGAGGATGCATCAGGAAATGCAGAGCGGCGGAAAGAATTTGAAACGTTCCGATCTCAAACTGCCGTTCAAGCTCGATCCGCAGACCCGCCAACGCGTCTTCGGACAGAAGACGGATCAGGAGATCGCGGTCGTGTTCTACGAAACCCTTCACGATTTCTTCCTCAATCGCGGGGATGCGGTCAAGAAGGAGGGCGGCCCGTTGTCGCTCCACTACGGCGCCACCGATTCCGCATCGATCGGTTACGACTACATCATGGATCGCTACGTGAGGCGTCACCTCTTCGGCGCGCTCACGCAGGGGGTAGGGGTGTCATACAATCAGCCCGATGAAGTCGAATCCACGGATGACGAGGGGAAGAAGATCGTCTACAGACAGGACAGAGGCACGACCATAATGACGCATCAACTTCTCCTCAACCACGAGCGGGAGCAGAACATGGCGCACTGGGAGATGTGGAATATCTTCCTGCAGGAAGCGAATCCCGAAACGCTCCGCCAACTCGGGAAGAATGGGACGGAGGCTGCCAACCGTCTCGAGCAAGTGTACGCGATGGCGAAGAAGGTGTACGACTTTTCTTTGGGAAAGATTGAGGAGTACGGCGGAAAGACCTGGCACATGGTCTATGACTTCGGGACGAATATGTGGGTTGCGACGGATGAATTTGTCACGCCACTTGCGAAAGATGCGGCAGATGGTGCGAAGTATTACTGGGACAATCCATCTCAAATGTGGAAGGATTTTAAAGGTAATTTTGTCCCCGGGCCGAATCCGCCGGCAGAACCGAAACCACCCACCACAAAGCCTCATGAAGAGCCTGCCGACCCGACTACACCCACCACAAAGCCTCATGAAGAGCCTGCCGACCCGACTACACCCACCACAAAGCCTCATGAAGAGCCT
>CAIJNU010000065.1 GCA_903822115.1 uncultured Candidatus Peregrinibacteria bacterium | reverse complement strand
TTCGGCGCGCCAGCGTTTTCTTTCTCTCTTTCTTTGTCGCGCCTGACAAAGAAAGAGAAATCTTACATCCCCGCAAATACCTTCCCGAATTCCTCCGCCGCATCGGGGCCGTTCCCCGTGACGATCAAACCGTCCTGCGTGACCGACTCGCCGGTGTAGAGGGCGTCGTGATCTGTGAGATACCCCGCCTGCTCCCCGTCGTCGTCCCACACCGTGGCCTTCTTGCCTTTCAATACACCCGCATTGGCCAGAATTAATGGAGCGATGCAAATGGCACCGAGGGGGATCTCCGCATCCGCCGTCTCGCGGGCAATCCGCAGCGCCTCGGCATCATCTTTTAATTCCTCTGCTCCCGGCCCCCCGATGAAACCGACTCGGTCAAAAGAAGCAACATCGACATCAGCAAGTGCCAGGGTCGCCTCTTCGCTGCCTCCGAATTTCCCCGTACATGTTCCTTCCTCCGTGCTCGCGAGCGTTACGGTGAAACCCGCATCCGTGAGAGCCGACCTGACACCATCGAGCTCACGATCTTGGAATCCCTGCTTGGCGATGACGAGGAGTGCGGAGGGCATAGCTCCATGGTAGAACGCTTCCACGATCCTGCAAATTTTCCGAGGGATAACTGCCCACTATCTATGATGAATCCCGTGTGCTATTTCCCATTTTTTCACTGCATACAACGCTGCGCTCTTCAGTCCACTTCCCCGAAGATCAGAAATTTCATCTTTCATGCTAGGAACAAGTTCATGCAATTGCTGAATGAATTCCGCCTTCATCCGATTAATTTCTTCCCGCGTCTTTGGCTTCAGAACAGGCCAAGATGCTTCGATAGCTTTGATTGCCGCATTAACCTCAACCTCCAAAGACAATGTTTCCATAGTATTACTATAAAGAAACATGCTAAGTAGTCAATTTCCCCTTTTGCCCTTATTCAAGCGCATTTTGCTTCGCCTTCTGAAGACTGTCTTCGGCCTCCTTGCGCGAGATCTCCTTCACCTCCAACCCTCCCTTCTCCGCTGCGACAGCTTGCACTGCCTCCGGTGCCACCGGCACAGCATGAAGCATCTGGAGCGCGATCATCGTTGCCTGCGCATTCACGAGCTTGTTGCGAGATCCGAAGCGCTTACTCAGCACATTCTTCACTCCGGCGTGATCGAGGATGACGCGCAGCGCACCTCCGGCGATGATTCCCGTTCCTGGGAGCGCCGGCATGATCAAAAGTCTCGCCGCCTTGTGCTTGCACTGTACCTCGTGGGGGAGCGTTCCGTTGACGATGGGAACGCGAATCATGTTGCGACGCGCGGACGAAGACGCCTTCTTGATCGCCGCCTGTACCTCGGTGGCCTTGCCCGTACCGAGTCCCACCTTCCCCTTGCGATTTCCCACCACCACGATCGCGCGGAAACGCATGCGTCGTCCCCCCTTCACCACGCGCGTGACGCGATCAATCGAGAGCGTCGCCTCCGAGAATTCACTCGGTTCGCGATTGCCTCGGCGGTCACCGCGGCGACGATCAGGTTGGGAGGTTTTGGCCATGAAGATGAGGAGTGAGAATGAGGAGAATCAGAATGTGAGTCCGCCTTCGCGGGCGGCTTCGGCGAGAGCCTTGATGCGACCGTGATATTTGTACCCTCCGCGATCGAAAACAATGGTGGTAATTTTCGCCTCCTTCGCCTTCTTCGCAACCAATGCACCGAGTTTCTTCGCACCCTCGACGCTCAGCGGCGCCTTCGCCTCCTTGGTGGTCGCGGCGACGAGCGTGCGGCCGACGGTATCATCGATGAGCTGCACTGAGATGCGAGTGAGGGATCGGAATATCGAGAGGCGCGGACGCGTGGCCGTACCGGTCACCCTGGCGCGGATGCGTCGTCTGCGTGCTTGCCGTCGTTGGATCTTGAGATCAGACATGGTTAGGCGGAAGTTTTGGAAGCGGCGGCCTTTCCGGGTTTGCGGCGAACCTGTTCGTCCATGTAGCGCACTCCCTTCCCCTTGTACGGCTCCGGCGGACGCAGTTCACGGATCTCCGCGGCGATCTGTCCCACGAGCTGCTTCGAAATTCCGCGGATAATGAGGATGTTCTTATTCTTCTCGTCCTGCTTCATCTCGATATCGTCGGGAATCGGAAGAGAGATCGGATGCGAATGTCCGAGATTGAGCACGAGCGTCTTGCCCTTGATCTGCGCCTTGAAACCGACGCCGATGATCTCAAGTTTCTTCTCGTACCCCTGACTCACGCCCTGCACGGCATTGGCAATGAGCACACGGATGAGTCCGTGACGCGCCCGTGCCGCATTCGAGTCATCCTTCCGCGTCACCTTGACCTTGCTCCCATCAACCGCGACCGATACCTCGGGGAGAATCGTGACGGTAATCTCGCCCTTCGGCCCCTTCACTCTGACCGCGCCTTCGCGGACGTCGATGGAGACGCCTGAGGGGAGAGCCACTGGTTTGGCACCAATACGAGACATAATTATGAAATGGTACAGAGAACTTCGCCTCCCACATTCTTCTGTCGCGCCTCTTTATCCGTGAGGAGCCCCTGGCTGGTGGTGAGGATGGCCATGCCGAACCCGCGGAGCACCGGCCTGAGATCCTTTGAACCGGCGTACGCGCGCTGCCCCGGCGTGCTGATGCGCTTGAGTGTGAGGGCGGGCTTGTCTGATGCGAACGTCACTTCAATCTCCTGCTTGGGCACTTCTCCTTGTACGGCGACTTCTGCGATCCATCCCTCGCGCTTGAGGAGCTCGCAGAGTTGGAGCTTAATCCTCGACCACGGAATGATGCACGTCGTACGCCGCGCCTTTTGGGCGTTTCGCATGCGAGTGACCATGTCGCCGATGGGATCTGTGAGGTAGGGCATAATTACCAGGAGGATTTGGTGATACCGGGAATCTCGCCATTCGTCGCCAATTCACGGAAGCAGATGCGG
>CAIJNU010000064.1 GCA_903822115.1 uncultured Candidatus Peregrinibacteria bacterium | reverse complement strand
CAAACCGCGCACGCTCATTCCCGGATCGGGGAGCGGAACAGTGAGCGAAGAGTCGACCGGAACATTGCTGCCGCTCCTCTCCACGGATCCGACCGACACACAGGGCGTTCTCTCTCTTCCCGACAATCTGCACGTCGTGAAGTTCATTCCTCAGCGAACCGACACGACGTCTCTCGACCTGACATGGAATACGCCGCCGAACGCAGAAAGCCAAACCGGCTCGACCGTCTCTCTCTCCGCGAACACCTACTTCCGTACGGACTCCCTCCCGCTCTACGTCTGGTTCGTCGCGCCGTCCGATGGCATGACGCTTCACACAGAAGGATCACTGAAAGACGGCTCCACGCTTCGGCAAGATTTCACTCTGCAGACATCAGCTCGGACAGCGCAAATTTCGTCCGGATCTCTGGGGGGCATCATCTCTGCGACAGTGGCACCGGACGGCTCGCTCAAATTTTCCCTCGCGAACGGAGTGAGCGTCTCACAAAATCCCCTCCTCTATCACTGGGATTTCGGTGACGGGACTCAGAGCCTCCTCGATCAGCCGAACCATACGTACCTGAAGAATGGAATGTACGTCGTGGGGCTGAGCATCACCGATCTTCAGACGGGAAAAGTCCTTGGTGAGGCGCAACAGAGTTTCACGATTCAGGTCATCACCAATCAAGTGAGTTCCGTTTCCTCCATCTCCAATCATTCTTCATCGACTGTCTCGTCTTCATCGACATCGTCGAGCGTAAAGGGAGCGAGTGCTGCCGGGTCGCTCTTTGCCAGCATGTGGAACCTCGTCTACTGGATCTTCATCATGCTCATTGTCCTGCTTGTGCTGGGAGTGTTGGTCTGGCTCGTCCGCAAACTTATGAGCTTGGGAGGTGGACTGCAGGAACATCTCGAACGTGCGGAATCGCACATCCTCAAATCAGACGATAATGTTGTAGACGTCGCTCCTCCCATGCAGATCCGCCGGCCTGAAGCACAAGAATCGTCCGAGGAGGAGAAGGCCGAGAAAAATCTGGAAGACGCCACGCAAGAAATAAATACCACGGTGGTTACTCCTCCGCATGAGGAAACCATCGATGTAGAACATGCACCGGATTGGCTGAAGAAGGGATTGGAGATGTCACAGGCCGTCGAAGCGAAACCAGAGCCGGCAAAAGAAGCGACGATGACTCCTACTAATGAGCAAGCCAACGGGGAATCGCTCCCGCCCTGGCTCGCAGCGACATCCGAACAAACCGTCGAACCTCCCACGCTACCGAAGACCGAAGAACCCGCACCGCTCCCCTCCCCTCCGACACCGGTGGCAACGTCTGAACCGGCTACTTTACCGACACCTGTAGAGGCGCCGTTACCTCCGATGCCTCCGACTTCCTCACCTGAACCGACTCCGGTGGAACCTCCCGCGCCGCCTGCTCCACAGCCTCCGCCTCCAACGGAGCCAACTCCGGAATTGTCACCAGCTCCGATTGAACCCCCCTCGCCAATCGTGGAACCTGTCCCCGCTCCCATCGCCCCTCCAACTCCGCCAGTCTCCCCTCCTCCGCCTGCAGCTCCTGCACCGGTGATGGATCAGACTCCTGTTTTGCAGCCAACTGACGATGCCGCACGCGAGAAAGAGGAACGAGAGCGTGAGAGGAAGCGCGCCAAAAGACTGCGCTACCGCGAGAATCTAAAGCGACGCAAACTCGAGGAGAAGCAGACGACTGCCGCGCCAGCCGTCCCCGCAGCGACTCCCGAAACGATTATCTCAGCGCCCTCACCCGCTCCTGCGACCGAGCCTGTGCAGCAGACGACAGCCAGCGAATCGAATCCTGCGACCGAAGCGAAGAAGGATGATGACATCGTATTCGTCGTTGAGGCGCAGGGCCTCTCTCAGGAGAAAAAACCCTCCTCAGAGACGAACGCACCGTCCGCCCCTCCCGCGAAATAAGTCTCTGGCACAGCTCGAGAAATACCATTAAGATTCTTCGCAGTGGCGGGTCCTTCGACAAGCTCAGGACAAGCTCCGCTCAGTTGGCTCCTCTCTGCGAAGCGGGGAAACAAATGGGCGCCGGCGCTCTCACCCCCACGTCGATCATTCATCATCATCTCACTCTGTGGCGAGCGTAGCTCAGTTGGTTAGAGCGCCAGGTTGTGGTCCTGGAAGTCGTGGGTTCGAACCCCATCGCTCGCCCCACTATATTTTTTGGCTTATAGAAGCCATTTATTCAATATCTACTTCTCACTTCATCGGAAACAGCGTCCCATTGCACATTGACGAAATACAAAATGTTTATAAAGTGTAATTATGGCTTTACGTCAAAGTCTTTTGCCTGAGCCAGAAACAACGGGCAGTGAATCCTATGCTCCATCCGTACTCGTGGTAGAGCTCACACGTCGTTGTAATCTTCAGTGCAGGCATTGTGTCGTTTCTGCTGGGCCAGATCGTCCCGAAGTCATGCAAGAGAAACAGATGATTGGGGCATTGGATGATGCTGCGCACACGAATTTCCAGACGGCCATCTTCTATGGTGGCGAACCATTTCTCGAACCTGAACTCCTCTTTCGGGGAATCGATCACGCATACAAGGTTGGGATTGTCCCCCAGATTACGACGAACGGTTATTGGGGAAAGGATAAGGGTGAGGTTTGTGAGATCTTCGCGCGAATTGAATCCATACAAAGGCAGCATGAAGACTGTAGTCCGCTACACATCGGACTCAGCACTGATCCGTACCACCATGGGGTCCCACCTTCATCGCATGCAAGGATCATTTCGGAGCATCTTCGTAGTCCCGCGGATGTGAGTTTAACCCTCGTTATCGGTTCTATAGGTAATGACTCCAAACAGAAAGTTACTGCATTGAAAAATGCTCTCGATGCCGTTGATCAGGAGAACAAAGAACAACACATCGAGACCACACTGATGCGCGAATTATCGAATGGCGGTAAAACGTCTGTTCGGTTTATCGACAGATGGTTGAAGGTTCCCGTCTCTATCGATCCCGCAACTCTTCTGAGGCAGTTGGAAGAACAACAGATATTGTCACCTGATGAGATGGAATTGTGTCGAAGAGTTTCGCCTTCGTGCTCTCTTGAAATGTTTGAGTTCCTTCGTCTTAATAATCTACTTCAGCTCGTTCAGACGCCCGAACTTAAATCAACAGGGGAAGTGAATCTTGGTCGACTCATGCCAGGGAAATCTGTTCGCATCGACGTTTATCCCGTGAGTCTCATCGGGAGAGGAAGAGCGCTCCTTAAGAATTCCTCTGCCCATCGACGCACAGCTGACTATAGACAATCAATATCGTCCCCCGATTTTCATCTTGATCGTAATGGTGTGCTCATCGTCGGAGCCGATCACAAATTCTATGTCAGTCCGATACATCTAGCGCATGGTGCATATCCGCTGGGTGAGAATGGGCCCGACGCCATGCGGAAAGCGATCATAGGTGTGAATGCCCGAGAACATACTCTGAGTACCATCCTTCTTGAGAGGAACTTTCTCAAGGCTCGTATGTTTGCTTCCATGGCAGGGGATGTTGAGGCTGCCGATGAAATTCGAAGGCTAGAACACGAGGGGCTTGAACAGGAGGCGCTGGAGACGTTGCTCCTATCGCCACGAGCTATAGCGAAAATTGAAGCAGGCGATACAGTGTCTCGATGAGTCGTAGCGGACTCATCTGCTAGTGAATTCAACACTTCTGACCCCGTGCATATATTCCATCTACAGCACATTCATCCCCATCCTCCTCTGATTGGTCCCCAGGAACTGGATGCGGGTTTTGATGAGAGATAAATAGCAACCTTGCGAAGCGCATTCCCCATTCGACTCGGCTTTCGAAACGCGAAAGCCTCGCTCATGGTCTTCGCCCCTCGCAAGTGCTCGGGGCTCCGACCGTTTTTTGAGTTGCCGAGTCGAATGCCCTGAGCGAGTGAGTGAAACGAACGAGCCGAAGGGCTACACTGTCTCACCAATATGCCGCATTTTTTCTACCTCGCACGATGCAACGACGACTCCCTCTACGCGGGATCATGCATTGATGTGAAGAAGAGAGAAACCACCCATAACAGAGGAGATGGAGCAAGGTTCACACGCGCTAGGCGACCCGTGAAGATTATCTATTACGAGCAATTTGCAACGCTCCTAGAAGCTCGGAGGAGAGAAGCTCAAGTGAAAGGATGGACAAAAGCAAAGAAGGAGAAACTTGTTCAGGGCCTACTGTAAGGATTCTAGCCGCCGACATTCGCAATATTTTTGAGATGCACTAGAATCGAACAGATAATGAACGTGAACAAATTCAGCATGGGCGCGACGGCGGCAATCATCACGAGCATGGGATTGATCGCGGGACTCACGCAGGGAGCCGATGCCAAAGTCGGCATTATTACGGGTCTCCTCATCTTCGCCATCGCGGACAATATTTCCGATTCGTTCAGCATTCATATCTACAAGGAATCGGAAGGGGCTTCCGTGAAGGAAGTGAGCGTATCTACATTCGGAAACTTCGCCGTGCGACTTCTGCTCGTCCTGACATTCGCAGCCATTGTTCTGCTACTCCCTCCGAATGCCGCTCTCATCGCCTCCTCGATCTGGGGCATGGCACTCCTCGCCATTCTGAGTCATAGAATCGCAAAAAGCAGATGCATTCATCCTCTGAGAAGCATCACCTGGCACTTGGCAGTAGCCTTAGTCGTCATCGTCGGAAGTAAATTTCTGGGAAGTTGGATCTTGCAGTGGCAACTCATTTCGCGGATTTGAAGAAGTCACTTTCACTCAACATTCTGAGCGACAAGCACTTTCATAACCCTGAAACGAACAACGGCAACAATATCTTTATCATTGCCGGGAGGAAGTATCCCCTTCTCAATCCTCGGTCCACCGTGGGGCGGATGTACTCCTTCAGGAAATTCCACACCATCACGCGTGTTGGTCTGTGTATCTCGCGTGATTTCTAAAACCGCCTCTCCTCCCGGAAAAGTGGCGCGCACTTCTCGACCCGTCGGGAAACCATTCCTCGCTTCGGAATACGGCTCAATGATTGTCCCTTCCTGCCCGGGGACGAGAGAGGAGAAATCCATGCCAAGTGGTGATTCCCATGTATTGCTCATACTTGACTTTACAACTGTATTATTTACTTATCGTAATGTCAAATATATCTACATTCCTGCAATGGATGAGAAATTCTTTAGCCATTAATCAAAGCACCCCCTCCTAGCCGGAGCCGGGAGGGGGTGCAGTGAGAGACGATGTGATATCGCTTGAATTGGTGCTATCGGTAGAGCGAACCAAGCCGCCGCGCGATTGCGACATCTTGGGTCACTTTCCCTTCTTCGCCGTAGATGTTCCACTGGGCGGGTAGGAACATCTGCGAGGGATCCAGATTGGTGATGCCAATCGGAATCCCCAGAAGCGCCGCGAGTGAACGGAGCATCTGACCGATGTGTCCTGCTGAGACCACGCAGTGATTGGAACCCCAACCGTTCATGGTTTTGTATGGATTCAAACCACGCGGGGCGAACCATGTGGTAGGCCACGTCGGATTCGTGCGGTTGTCGAGTGCCTCATGCACCTCTGCAGGCAACTCAACAGACCACCCCTCGACGATATGCATCACCAGATTCCCGTCTTCCTCAAGGAGGATTCTGGTCATGGTGCAGGGCATTTCGCCGAGAGTGCAATACCTTGTTGACCGGCCCCCTCCCGGGAAGTACACCTTGTCTGCCGGGTGCCAGGTTGTGGCTTCCAAGCAGGCATCGGCGTCTTCGTCCGTCACCTTCCACCATGGTTTCATGGTGGGCGTGCCGCCGGGAAGCGATTGCTGCCCCGTCCCATCCAAAGCGGCCGGGCCGGAGTTGATGAGATGCAAGAGGCCATTCGCCGCCCAGCCCGTGAGCATGTATCCGTTTGCGGCCTTGGCGACCGCTTCCGGACTCCAGAACGTACGCAGATCAGCAAAGATCTGCGCCGCCCCCTCGGTCAGGAGATGCCCAAAGAGCATGCAGAAGGCATTGAGCGCGTCATTCTCGGTCGCCGTGACAAACGGGATGCGCTGTCCGGTCCAGTCGAAGGTAGAGTTCAGGATGGCCTCCATGAAATCTCCGTTGACCGTATAGTCCGTGCAACGCTGGCCTTGATACCCCGCGAAGAGGGCATGAACGCCCAATGATTTCTCGGGGAACAGATCGCTGAGACGCGAGTTACCGCGCATGAGATCCATCATGATCATTGCCATTTTCACACTCTTGTCGCTAACGACCTGCTGGTCTTGATTGCTGCCGTCGGGGTTCGGGTCAAACCCTGGTTTGCAGTGATCGGCCACCCATTGCTTGGCGACTTCGAATTCATCTTGATCGTACACACCCTGATCCATGCGGCCGAAGACTTCGACCATATCAATGAACTCAAACCCCATGTCCAGGTACTCGCGTACCAACTTGGGACGGGGAATCGAACCGTTGATGTCCATCGAGGTGCCGCCAACGGAGAGGTAGTTCATCCCACGCATTGTGGCAACGACCATGCCGACGCTTACGAAGTGCAGAATTTTCTCCCGGACGTCGTCAGCGATATTGGCAGTTTCGTCGAACGGCTGAACATCGCGCCCGTAGATGCCAAAGACTCGCGCCCCGGTATCGAGACAGTGAGACAAGGCTGCCGCCTCGTACACCGCTCCCGGACGGTCGGTTCCATTGAAACCCCAGATTGCTTGAGGTGTCCTCTTATCGGGCCACAAGACACTCGCGCAGTAGCACCAGAAGGCACTCACATGGAGAACCACTCTGACGTTTTCTTTGCGAAAGAGGGCCTGACACCTCGCCAGCTCCGCGCGCCCGCCGACGAAGTCGGAGATCACGCATTTGACTGGTTCCCCATCGGCATGGTGAATGTTGCCGGTGATCAGTGCCGCTGCTGCTTCGGCCATCTTTCTCAGAACGGCCTTGTCTGCTTCTGATCGGAGACGGGAGTCCCCGCAGATGATGATGCCGACCTTCGGACGATCGACGTCCAGAATGTTCGGTCTTTGGAATTGCTTTGCATTATTTGCTCGTTTCATTGTTGTTACTTCGGTGATGCGAAAGATCGTCTCTCACGAGCCCACAGATTCCTATCTGCAGGTCGCAAAAGACTTTCCTCGCGGACCCACAGTGTTATCTGCGGTTAGTATGACTGTATCCTTATTGCCTCTTTGGTCAAGTATTCGTAAATGATGATATCTTCCTGCAAGAACCTTTCAAGAGTCTTGTCTCTTCGTGCCAAAAATGGTAGCGTCTTCTTCATTCAAGCTTCTTCTCTTCGTCCATGTCCAACCTCGCCTACCGCACACCCAAGGGCACGCACGACGTCCTCCCCGAGGATCAGCAGTACATGACGTACATCAAGAAGTCCGTGCGTCATCGCGCCCGACAAGCCGGCTACAAGCGCATCGATCCT